>JAWVFS010000256.1:0-4791 GCA_033855795.1 Solirubrobacteraceae bacterium
GTCCGATGACATGAGCCAGCGGAAGCCCTCCTCGTCCTCGATTCGCGTCGGCTGCTCGATGAACTGCACGTGGCGCCAGTTGTTTGGGCCGAGGTCCTGCGTGTTGTCGAGCGACCAGCCCGTGAGCTCGCCGATCTCGCCCGGAACGTGGTTCCACTCCTTGCACGCGACCTCGCACGCCTTGCAGCCGATGCACAGCGACGTGTCGGTGAAGAAGCCCATCTGCGGCCGTGCCTCCTCGGGTGTGTAGCCGTGCCTCATCTGCGTCCCGGCCTGATGTCGCAGGTTGCGGCCTTGCTCTCCTGGATGTGGACGTTCGGATCCATCGCGATCCCCAGCAGGTCGTTGACGACGTCGCCCTTCACGAGCCCGTTCCAACCCCAGTGGTAGGGCAGGCCAACCTGCTCGATCGTCCGGCCCATCACCTTCAGCGGCTTCATGCGATCGGTGACCATCACACGCGCCTCGATCGACGTGCGCGCGGTCGAGATCGTCGCCCAGCCCATGTGCTCCAAACCGCGCTCGGCGGCGAGCTGGGGCGAGATCTCGCAGAACAGCTCGGGCTGGAGCTCGGCGAGATATGGCAGGGTCCTTGACATACCGCCGGCCGTGTGGTGCTCGGTCAGGCGGTAGGTGGTGACGACGTACGGGTAGCGGTCGTCGTTGAACCGGTTTTCCTTTCGCTCGGGCGCTTCGCGGGTCGGGTTCTTCTCCTGCTCGTAGAGCGGGTTGGCCACCGGAGACTCATGCGGCTCGTAATGGGTGGGAAGCGGCCCGTCGACCAGTCCTGATGGCGCGAACAGCCAACCAAGCCCGTCCGGATGCACGATGAAGGGTGCTGTGCCCTTGATCGCGTCCAGTCCCGTCGCGTCCTCCGGGGGCTCGTAGCCGGGCGCCCTGTCCTCGATGAAGTCGGGCTGGTCGCCCAGGCCCGTCCACTTCTTCTGCTCCTCGTCCCACCAGATGTACTTCTTGCGCTCCGACCACGGCTTTCCATCGGGCGCCGCGGATGCCCGGTTGTAGATCACGCGGCGGTTGCCCGGCCAGCTCCAGCCCCATTCGGACGCGATCCAGTTCATCTCGGTGTGCGGCTTCTTTCGCGCGCACTGGTTGACGCCGTCCGCATAGATGCCGGAGTGGAGCCATGATCCGGCCGCGGTCGAGCCGTCGTCCTTCAGCTCCTGGTACTTCGTGATGTAGCGGCGCTCGCTCCAGTCGTAGCCGTTGATCTCCATCACCACGACATCCGCCACCGGGTCCTCGTGCTCTCCCTCGACCGGGTAGTCCCATGTCAGGTCGAGCACCGGACGGTCCTTGGGGTCGGTGGACCCCGCCAGCCGCTCGCGGATCTTGCGCCCGAGGTGGAAGAAGAAGTGCAGCTCGGAGCGGCAGTCGGCCGGCGGGTCCACCGCCTTCGAACGCCACTGGAGCACGCGGCCGGTGTTGGTGAACGAGCCGTCCTTCTCGGTGTGCGCCGCCGCGGGGAACAGGAACACCTCGGTGCCGATCTCCTCGGTCTTCAGCTCGCCCGACGTGATCTCCGGCCCGTCCTTCCACCACGACGCCGACTCGATCTCCTGGAAGTCGCGCACCACCACCCACTCCGCCTTCGACATCGCGAGCCGCTGGAGTTTGCCGTTGGCCGAGCCGACGGCCGGGTTCTCGCCGACGACGAAGAAGCCCGGGCACTTGCCGTCGAGCATCCGCAGCATCATCGGATAGTTCGAGTGGTCCCCGTCGATGTGCGGCAGGTAGTCGTAGGCCCAGTCGTTCTCCTCCGTCGCGGCCTCCCCCCACCACGCGCGCAGCATGCTGACGAAGTAGGACCTGAGGTTGCCCCAGGCGCCCGTCTGTGGGCCGTTGTTCCGGACGAACTCGTCGAGGTTCGACGCCGTCGTATGGGGCATCGGGATGTAGCCGGGCAGGATGTCGAACAGCGTCGGTATGTCCGTCGAGCCCTGGATGTTCGCGTGACCCCGCAGCGCCAGGATCCCACCGCCCGGGCGACCGATGTTGCCGAGCAGGAGCTGGATGATCGCCGCGGTGCGTATGCACTGGGCGCCGACCGTGTGCTGGGTCCAGCCGACCGAGTACACGAGCGCACTGGTCCGCTCGGGGCCGGAGTTGGCGCACAGCGCCTCGGCGACCTCGAGGAACTGCTTTTCAGGGACGCCGCAGATCTCCGCGACCATCTCCGGCGTGTAGCGGCGGAAATGCCTTTTCAGCAGCTGGAACGCGCAGCGCGGGTGCTCGAGCGTCTCATCCACCTCCGGCGGTGCGCCCTTCATCCTCGCCGCATGCGCGCCGTGGGCCTGGTGGCCCGAGACCTCGGGGGTCTGCTCCTCCTTGCCGCCTGCGGTCTCCTGCGTGGTCCCCGCGTACGCCCAGCTGTCGATGTCGTAGGCGTGCGTCTCGCTGTCGAAGCCGGAGAAGAAGCCGCCCAGATCCTCCGTGTCCTGGAATTTCTCGTCGATGATCGCCGACGCGTTCGTGTAGTTGACGACGTACTCGCGGAACTCGCGCCCGTTCTCGAGGATGTAGTTGACAATCCCGCCGAGGAACGCGATGTCCGAGCCCGCGCGCAGGGCTACGTGGCGATGCGCCAGCGCCGAGGTGCGCGTGAACCGCGGGTCGACGTGGAACACCTTCGCCCCGTTGTTCTTTGCCTCGACGACCCACTGGAACCCGACCGGATGCGCCTCGGCCATGTTCGAGCCCATGATCAGGATGCAGTCCGACTTCTGCAGGTCCTGCTGCTGTGTTGTGGCGCCTCCGCGCCCGTACGAGGTGCCCAGACCGGGCACCGTGGCGCTGTGTCATATACGCGCCTGGTTCTCGATCTGGATCGCCCCCAGAGCCGTGAACAGCTTCTTGATGAGGTAGTTCTCCTCGGTGTCCAGCGTCGCGCCGCCGAGGAATGCCAGCCCGCGCGTGCGGTTCAGCCGCCGGCCATGCTCATCCTCAGCCTCCCACCAGTCGTTGCGCGTGCGGATCACGCGCTCGACCACCATGTCGGTCGCCTGCTCCAGGTCCAGCTCTTTCCAGTCGGTCGCATACGGGGCCCGGTACTTGACCTTCATCAGGCGCCGGGGGCTGTTCACGAGCTGCTCGCTGGCCGAGCCCTTCGGGCACAGGCGGCCGCGCGAGACCGGGCTGTCGGGGTCGCCCTCGATCTGGACCACGCGCTCGTCCTTCACGTAGACCCTCTGCCCGCAGCCGACGGCGCAATAGGGGCAGACCGACTGGACCATGCGGTCGGCCGTGGCGGTGCGAGCCTGCAGCTCCTCCGAGTGGCGGGACTTCGCAGCCTTGCCGAGCGCACGCCGATCCCCGCTCGTCAGCTGCTTGAGCAGAGGCGGCTGCCACTTCCCTCTCACGAGGCGGAACCTACCCCGCGCAGCAGTTTCCGAACCTGATCAGAGGGCGTCTCAGAACCGGAGCAGCGCGGCGATCGAGCCGAGCGGCTCGAGGCGCTCGTCGTCCCGCACCACGACCACCTGCGCGGCCTGCATGACCGCGCGGCGGACAGCCAGGTCGGTGATGTCGTCGCGCTCGACCGTGGGCGTGCCGTCCGCCGGGCAGGTCGAGATCCCGGCTGGGCCCAGCCACCCGCATTGCGGGCAGCAGACACCGGCGGCGTCGAAGTTGTCCTGCAGGAGCAGGGCCTCGACGCGCTGCTCGTTGAGGGCGACGAGCGTCGCCTCCAGGCCGGTCGAGCCGCGGCCGTTCGAGCCCGTGGCGGCCACGAGCCGGTCGAGCGTCTCCTCCTCGAGCTTGCGCTCGTGCTCTGCGATGACCTGCTCGGCGGCGTGCTGGACGCTGTCGGCGTTCGTGTTCTCGACGTCCACGTCGATGCGGCCGGCGAGGCGCTCGGCCAGATACGGATGAAGGCGCTCGCAGAAGTCCGTGTAGACGGCGTCCGGGGCAGCGACGAACAGCGCGTCGAAGGCGCGCCGGTTGTGCAGCCGCAGGAGCTCGTCGACCGTGTGCTTGAGGTGGTCCTGCGCCTCCTTGTCGACGCTGCGCTGATAGCGCGCCTGGGACCACCCGCCCTGGTCGTGGCGACGGTGCACCTCGTCGCGCACTACGGCGACCTCCTCGAGGTGGTCGCGGGAGCCGCGGAAGATGCGAGCCAGCTGGCGATTGACGAGCACGACGCCGTAGAGGGCCGCCGCCTGGAGCTCGACCAGCGGCTCGATGTAGGGGGCGTCGTCGATCACCACGGCGCTCGCGACGGCGCGGGGCAGCTTGATCGTCTCGAACAGGTCCGCCGCTCCGCACACGAAGAGCGCGACGCCGTGAGCGCCGGCGAAGTCGAAGGTCTTGAAGAGCTCGCGGATGCTCTGGACGTCCTCGCGCACCGGCGGCTCGAGCTCGCGCGCCTGACGCTCGGCTTCGTCGAGCACGGAGTTGATCGCCGTGCTGCGCGCGGGCCCGCTGGCGAACTCCGCCGGGTCCAGGTTCAGATAGAGGCTGACGACCTTCCCGTCGCCGGGGCGCAGCTCGGCGAGGCGGCGCAGAGTGTCGGGGGAAACCGGATTCGTCTGCATACCGCGGACGCTACCCCGAACGCCCTCATCCAGTCATGAGGTCACAATGCCGGGCGGTGGGCGCCCTCACGACGCGGCAGCGACTGATCCTGGCATGCGTCGCAGCATTGACCGCGGTTGCAGGCGTGATGCACTACAGCGGCTCGTCGCCGACCGTCACATTCGTGATCGCGGCCCTCGCCCTGGCGGGGCTGGCGTGGATGGTGTCGTTCGCCACCGAACAGGTGGGGCAGCGCTTCGG
>JAWVFS010000257.1:0-3412 GCA_033855795.1 Solirubrobacteraceae bacterium
CGCAGGCCGACGCACGATGCGGCATCGCGGTAGCGTCGGCGCAGTGCCGGACATCCCCACCACGCCCAAGCGCGGCCGTCCGGCCGCGGCCAGCCGGGAAGACGTGCTCGCCGCTGCCATGCAGCGCTACCTGCGCGGTGAGCGCGTCGACGTGCAGGCGATCGCGCTCGGACTTGGACTCGGCCGCGCCACCGTATACCGGTGGTTCGGGGGGCGCGACGGCCTCATGGGTGAGGTGCTGGCCCGGGCGGCCGACCCGCTCCTCGACGTCGCGCGCGCCGAGGCCAGAGGCCAGGGAGGGCGGGCCCTCCTCGACACGTTCGACCGGTTCAACCGCGGCATCATCGGCGCCCCGGCGCTGCGCCAGTACGTCGAGCAGGAGCGCGAGGCGGCCCTGCGGGTCATCACCTCGGGCGCCGGGGTGGTCGAACCCCATCTCGTCCGCCGCATAGCGGAGCTGATCGAGGAGCAGGTGAGCCGCGGTGCGTACGAGCCGCCGGTCGAGCCGGAGATCCTCGCCTACGCGATCGTGCGCCTCGCCGAAGCGTTCCTCTTCAGCGACGTCGCCGCCGGCATCCGCGGCGACGTCGACCGGCTGCGCGACGTCGAGGCGGCGCTGCTCGGCGTCAGCAGCCGCCCACCCCGCCCACGTCCGAGTTCGCGAGCGGCCGCCCCGCGTTCGAGCGGAACGCGTACCCCGAGCAGAAGTAGAAGCTCAGGCGGTCGGCCCGCCTGAGGCCGACCGGGGCCCAGCGCCCCTGCCCGACCGGCTCGAGGTAGCCGAACCGGGTGGCCAGCAGCCGCCGCTCGGCGCCCGGGTCGTGCTTGAGGTAGCGGTCGAGCCACGCCTGCACGTAGTAGCTCGCAACGTCCTGGCCATAGCGGCTGGCCGGGAGCGCGTAGTTGATGTCCGTGTACTCGAGGTGCGTCGACGCCCGCGGGACGATGACCATGGAGTCGATGCCGGCCTTGCGCCAGGCCTTGAAGCCCGTGTTCTCCTCCCGCTTCGGGTCGGGACCCTGCTGCGGCGAAGCGGGAGTCGGCGACATCGACGACGCCCCCATCATCCAGTACGGCTCCACGTTGAAGCCGTACTCGGACTGCACGCCCAGGGCCGGCACCGTCGGCGTGACCTTCTGGTCCTGGGCGAAGCTTCCGCTGGCGGCGAGCTTGTCAAGCGCCACGGCGGTCTCCACCCTCGAGTCGACGCCCTGGACGAACGACACCGCGGCGGCTCCGAGCGAGTGACCGATGATGCCCACGCGCGTCGTGCGCCCGCGTGTCGCCGTGTGGCGATCCCGGCGAGGGTCGAAGAGCCGCCACAGCGGATTGAAGGCGTTGACGCTCGCCGACCCGGCCGACGGGTTCGGATAGTGGCGCTTCGGCGTCGAGAGGAAGAAGGTCAGGGCGTCCTGGGTCCCGTAGATGAAGTTCGACGACTGCTGGAACGGCACGCCGGGGCAGCCGCTCTGCTCGCCGGGCGCCGGCTTGGCGGTCGGGTCGCAGGTCGGAAAGTCCGCCTGGGGGCCCTGGTGCGGGAACGTCTCGCTGGTCCCCTGGCCCTGCACGTCGTAGGTGAGCACCACGTAGCCGCGCTCCGCCAGGTCCTCGGCCAACCAGCGGTACATCTTCTCCGACCCCTGGATCGAGCCGGTCGTGATGACCACCCCGGGGAACGGGCCGCGGAGGCGCTTCCGCGTGTAGGGGTCGCGCGCGCCGGGCAGCGGCGCGTAGACGTCGCCGCGCAGCAGGGCGCCGTAGCGGTTGGTGAACGCGACGGGGATCTCCAGACCGCGGGTGCCCGGCCAGCTCTGGCGGTAGGCGTTGCCCTGGTTCCAGCCGGGCACCACCTGGCCCGGATCGAGAATCGGCCGCGTCGGATTCGCGGCCTGTTGGGCGACCTGTTGGAGGTATCCGGGGTTCGTCGCCCCCGGCACGGCCGATACGTAGGACGGATTGAGCTGCCCGTCGGGCGCGGTCTGGCGCCCGTAGGCGTCGGCCATGTTCTGGTTGTCGCGCTGGACGTACTCGGGCGTGCCCGGCGTCGGGCCGGCCGCCCAGGCGGCGCCCGCCCCCAAGCCTGCCGCGAGGATTCCCGCGATCGCGAACGCGACCGTTGCTCTGATCCGCCTGCCCATGGTGTTCCTCCCGCAGCTCGTCGTGCGTCGTGTACCCGGGCGCCGCGGACAACCCCGGCCCAGCGGGCGCGGCCGAATGCTTCCAAACGCCCGGGGCGAAATCAAGACACAACCGTGCTGTGTCTCGATATCGTGCCAGACGGGTTACCTTGTCCATGCGCGCGCCCCGGAGACTTCGCTGCGTCGCCGCAACCGTGGTGGCGCTGGCATGCGCCGCTCTCGCGCCCTCGGCCGCGCCGGCCGCCGGGGCGAGCTGGATGAAGGGCTTCAGCGCCCCGGGCACTCCCGCCAAGTACAACCGGGTCGGAGTGCTCAAGGTGGGGCCCGCGAGCGCGCGCAACGTACTAGTACTCGTGCCCGGGACCTCCGCCGGCGGTGGTTACTTCGTACCGCTCGCGGAGACCGTGGCGGCCATGGCCCCCGGCTGGCAGGTCTGGTCGGTCGAGCGCCGCGAGAACCTGCTCGAGGACCACTCCATGGTCAACCGGGCCAAGGCCCACCGGGCCACGGCACTTCAGCTGTTCAACTACTACCTGGGCTACCTCACCGACCCGAGCGTCACGACCCACTTCCAATCCATCCCGGACGCGAACGTCGCGTTCGCGCGCCGGTGGGGCATGCACGTCGCGGTCGAGGATCTGCGGCGCGTCGTCCTGGCCGCCGAGAGACGCGGCGGCCGCGTCGTCCTGGGCGGGCACTCGCTCGGCGGCTCGATCACCACGGCCTACGCGACCTGGGACTTCGGCGGGAGGGCCGGCGCCAGGGGACTCGCCGGCCTGGTGTACATCGACGGCGGCAGCAGCCCCACCCCGGTCACCCCGCAACAGGCGTCCCAATCGCTCGGGCGCCTGCAGGCGGGCTCCCCCTGGCTGTCGTTCGGCGGGATCCCCGCGCCGCTCGCCGGGCTGTTCAACGTGACCGGCTCGACCGGCGCCCTCCTCGATCCCAACGCGCCGTCGATCGGCCAGGCGTGGCGGCTGCTACCGGCCAATCTCAAGCCTTCGGTGCCGGTGACGAACCTGGGGCTGTACGGATACGCGCTCGACACGAAGACATCGCCCCGGAGCCTGATGGCGGCTCAGGCCCACCTGGGCCACCTGGCCACCAGCGGCAGCCGGCGCGGCTGGGTGCGGGCGGGCGCGATCACGCCGATCCAGCGCTACGCCCAGATCTTCTCGGGAACCGGGCTCACCAGCGTGGACGGAACCGCCTGGTATCACCCGATGCGCCTGACGATCGACGCCGGCGCGGTCGCCAACGGGAACGCCAACCCC
>JAWVFS010000258.1:0-2597 GCA_033855795.1 Solirubrobacteraceae bacterium
CCAGGTCTTGAGCACGTTCGACCCCACCACCCGCGCACGGACGACGGAGCTGCTGCGTCAGCTCGGCGGTGGCGCCGCGGGCCGGGGCGAGCAGGTCAACCGGGGCCTCCAGCTGGCTCCGCGGTTCATGTCCGGCCTGCGCAGCGTGGCCGGCGCGATCACGGACCGGCCCGGCGCGATGGGCGGGTTCATCCGCTCCACCGCGGCGGCGGCGGACACGTTCTCCGCGGAGCGCGACGCACTGGCCCAGGGCTTCGACCCCGAGGCGCGAGCGGCGCAGGTGTTCGGCGACCGTGCCGGCAGCGTTCGCAGCACGCTCGAGCAGGCGCCCGGTGCGCTGGCGGAGCTGCGCACCGGCCTGCCGTCCGTCACGCGGCTGGTGGCGCAGGTCGACGGGCTCGCGCGGCAGGGACGTCCCGCGCTGGCCGCCGCCCCGGGAGCCCTGCACGAGACCTCGCGCCTGCTGGTCAACGCCCGGCCTTCGCTCGATCGCGCCGACCGCACGCTCGAGCTGGCGCGCCGCGCCGTCGATCCGTCGCTGAAGCTGCTGAACACGCTGCGGCCCGTGCTGCCGGGCCTCGACAGCGCGTTCGATTCGCTCGTGCCGAACCTCAAGAGCGTCGGCGAGCACGCCTGCGACATCAGCAACGCGTTCACGGGCTGGGCGTACTCGATGGCGTGGGGCGACGACTACGCCAGCGGCATCCGGT
This sequence comes from Solirubrobacteraceae bacterium, assembly GCA_033855795.1. Lineage (GTDB taxonomy): Bacteria > Actinomycetota > Thermoleophilia > Solirubrobacterales > Solirubrobacteraceae > JALYZC01. The sequence continues at coordinate 711 of JAWVFS010000258.1, forward strand.
TCTTCATCTCCACCCATGCCGACCAGGTCGCCGGCGTGAACACCTCCGGCGGCGACCTGCTCGGCCGCAACAGGCTCGTGAAGACGAGCCCGTACCCGGGGCCGTGCGTGGGCAACTACGGCGCCGAGGCGGGCCCGGAGCGACCGACGCTCGAGGCCTACCTCAAGAGCCTCGGCTACACCGGGAGCAAGCCATGAGCAACGGGCGCTCGTCGCGCGGCAGGGCCACCCGCATGTTCGACCCCAAGCCCGGGCGCGCCCGCCCGCGGGTGATCCGCACGGGCGCGATCTTCACCGCGATCACGCTGGTGTTCCTGTGGATCATCTACACGAAGCCGACGATCCTGCCGAGCGGCGGGAGCGAGGTGAAGGTCGAGATGGCCAACGGCGCCAACATCCGCCCGGGGTACACGCCCGTGCGGGTCTCGGGCGTCGTGGTCGGCCAGGTGTCGTCCATAGAGCGGGCGCCGAAGCACCGCGGCGTGCTGGTCACGCTGCACATCGAGGACGGCACCGGCGTCGAGATGAAGCGCGACGCGAGCGCCCAGCTGCGCTGGCGAACCCTCCTCGGCCGCAACGACTACATCGACCTCCAGCCGGGATCGAAGAGCGCCCCCGCGCTCGGCGACCGCGTGGTCCCGCAGAGCCGCACCAGCGGGCAGGTCGAGCTCGACGAGGTGCTCGCCCCGCTCGACGACAACGGTCGCCAGGCCCTGAAGACGATGCTCGGCGAGTTCAACCGCGGCTTCGGCGATCCCGGGCAGGTCGGCGACACGATCAAGGCCGTCGACCCCTCCCTGCGGCAGCTCGCTCCGGGCATGCGCAGGCTGCGCGGGACGCAGGCCGGCGACCTGACGAACCTCGTGCGCTCGACGAGCCGCATGATGGGCGCGCTCAGCCACGACGAGCTCGCGCTCGGCCGCGTCGTGACCAGCGGTCGCGTCGCACTCGGCGTGACCGCCGCCCGGCGCGCGGACCTGGCCGGGATGCTGCAGGAGGCGCCCGGCGCCATGCGCGAGACGCGGACGACGATGGTGCGTCTGCGGAGCACGCTCGACCTCCTCGATCCGCTTGCCACGAAGCTGCGCCCGGGCGCTCGGACGCTCGAGCCGGCCGCCATCCACGCGCGGACGACCCTGCGCACGCTGGTCCCGCTCCTGCGCGACGCCAAGGGCACGCTGCGCGACCTGAAGCCCGCCGTCGTCGACCTGCGCCGGGCGTCCGTCGCGGGCGCGCCGGTCCTGAGCGGGTTCGGCCCGACGCTGGACCGGGTCAGCTCGAAGTTCCTGCCGTGGCTCAACGACCGCAACCCCGAGAACAAGCTCAAGAACTTCCAGCTCGTCGGGCCGGCGCTCGCGAGCGGCAGCACGGCGACGTCGTGGGGCGATGCCAACGGCGTGGTCGCGAACTTCGAGGCGGGCGTCGGCGAGAGCGTCATCAGCTCGGTGCTGCCGTGCAGGACGTTCCTCACCGATCCGACGGTCTCGGCCCAGGACAAGATCGCCTGCGAGCTGCTCACCCGGGCCTACGCGTCGCTGCTGACCGGGGTCGCGCCGGACTCGCCGAGGCTCATGCCCGGCAGCACGGTCAAGATGAAGATCCTCAAGCCGCTGCTGACCCCGAAGCGGGGAGGCGGTCGATGAGCCCGATCATGAACGACCGGCTCAAGCTCGAGCTCAAGCGTGCGTCGGGGCCGTTCCTGCTGTTCGCGCTGCTCTGCGTCGTCGGCCTGCTCACGGGAGCCGACATCCTGCGCAACCTCGCGGGGGACAAGCCGTGGGTCGACTACGTCAAGTACCGCGTCGCGTTCCAGAACGTCGAGGGCGTCGTCCCCGGTCGCCACGAGCTGCGCATCGCCGGCGTCAAGGCCGGCAGCATCACCGCGTCC
>JAWVFS010000259.1:0-4666 GCA_033855795.1 Solirubrobacteraceae bacterium
GGTCTCGGTCCCCGGCCGTGGATGGAGCCTCGACGCGATCCCGGCCGTTCTTCTTGGCCGTGTGCAGCGCGCGGTCGGCGATTCGCATGAGCGCGTCGCCCTCGACCGAGCAGTCCGGGAACGTGGCGACGCCGAAGCTGCCGGTCATCGGGTGCTCGAGCCCGCGGAGCCTCACCCGGTGCATCGACTGACGCACCTTGTCGGCGAGCTCGAGGGCGCCGGCGCCGTCGGTGTCCGGCAGCAGGATCACGAACTCGTCCCCGCCCATGTACCTCATTCGGGTGAGGCGTCCGGCCCGTAGCCTTCGCCGCCCCGAAGAGGAGGCGACATGACCACGCTCGAGACCGAGCAGGCCGGACGGGTGCTCACCGTCCGGATGAGCAACCCACCGCGGAACTTCATGACCGGCCGCATGGTGGCCGAGCTGGACGAGATGGCCCAGCGCGCCGACGAGGACGCTTCGATCGGCGCGGTGGTGCTCACCGGCGCGCGCGAGGGCGTGTTCATCACGCACTACGACGTCGCAGAGATCCTCGCCGCTTCGGAGGGATTTGGCACGCCGGTCTCCCAGGCCGTCGCCGGCGGCGCCCTGCGCACCGCCGCTGCGGTCGGGCGGATTCCCGGGGCGGCGAATGCCCTGCGCCGGACGCCCGCGGCCGGGTTGGTGGAGCTGCGGCGCATCCACGACCTGTTCCTGCGCATGAACCGGTCCGGCACCGTGTTCGTGGCGGCGATCAACGGCCTGGCGATGGGCGGGGGCTGCGAGCTGGCCCTGGCCTGTGACGTGCGCCTCATGGCGGCGCGCGAGGACGCGCGCATCGGCCTGCCCGAGATCACCCTCGGGATCATCCCCGGCGCGGGCGGGACCCAACGCCTCACGCGCGCGCTCGGGTCGAGCCGCGCCCTGGAGATGATGCTCGAGGGTCGCGTGCTGGCGCCCCAGGAGGCATTCGAAGTGGGGCTCGTGCACCGCGTCGTCGCCCCCGACGATCTGGCCGCAGACGCCGCCGCAACCGCCGAGCGCCTGGCGCGCCGCTCACCCGAGACCGTCGCCGCGCTCAAGCACGCGGTATATGACGGCGGGTCGCAATCGCTGGACGACGGCCTGCACACCGAGCGCGCGGCCCTCCTGTCGGTTCTGGCGCGTCCGGCCGCACTGCGGGCGATGCGCGCCTACGTCGACGAGCTCGAACGGCTCGGCGACGCGGCGCCCTGGCAGACAGAGGACGTCATGGCGCGCTGGCAGGACGGGACGGCGGTGGACCTGGTCGACGATTGATGCGCTACGCGAGCAGGGCGGGCTCGGGCGGGCGCGGCTCTTCGTCTCGGTGCTCGCGGGCCGTCTTGAGTGCGGCCAGCTCGGCGGTGAAGGCGTCGACGACGGCAGGGTCGAACTGCGTGCCGGCAGAGCGGCCGAGCTCCGCGAGCGCGTCGTCCTCGCTCATCGCCTGTCGGTAGGGGCGGTCGGTGGTCATGGCCTGGAAGGAGTCGCAGACGAAGATGATGCGGCTGGAGAGCGGGATCTCCTCCCCACGCAGCCCGTCCGGATAGCCGGCGCCGTCATAGCGCTCATGACTCGAGCGCACGAGCCCGCCGGCGCCGGCCAGCGCGGGTGCGGCGCCGAGGATGCTTTCGCCGATGAGCGTGTGTCGCTGCATGAACTCCTGCTCGTCCGGATCCAGCGGTCCGGGCTTGTGCAGGATGCTGTCGGGGATGGCGATCTTGCCCACGTCGTGCAGTTCGGCGGCGCGCACGAGATTTGCGACCTGAGCATCGTTCAGGTCGAGCCGGCGCCCGACCCCGCCTGCGAGGCGCCCCACGTCCTGGACGTGGCCGTGGAGCTCCGGATCCTGCTCGACGATCAGGCGCAGCATGAGGTCCCGGAGCTGGTGCTTGACCGATGATTCGCGCTCGTTCTTCTGGGCGTACATCCGCTGGTCGGCGAGCCGCAGGGCGGTCGAGGAGTCCGACGCCTCCTCGGGCAGCGCCACGGAGCCGATCGACGCGCGGATGTCAAAGCCGCTGCCGCTCTCGCGCAACGCGGCGCGGCACGCAGCGAGGGCCGGCTCCATCTGGTCGTGATCGACGCGCAGCAGCGCGCAGAACTCGTCGCCGCCGAGCCGGTAGGCCGTCCCATGCGGAGCCAAGGTGCGAGCGAGCCGCTCGCTCAACCGGACGAGCAGCAGATCGCCTTCGGGGTGCCCGAAGGTGTCGTTGTAGGCCTTGAAGCCATCGAGATCGCACAGGACCAGGACGCAGCGCCGGCCGGCGTCCCGCAGCAACTCCTGTTCGAGGTCGAGCAGCAGCTTGCGCCGGTTGGGGAGGCCGGTGAGGGCGTCCTGCATCGCCTGGACTTCGAGGTCCCGCTCCCTCTTGTGGGCCGCCGCGCCTCGGATCGCATCGAGTCGCCAGAACATCACGATCAGGACCAGTGCGATCAGCAGCAGACTGACCGCGATGCCGCGGTCCGCCCACGCAGCTGCCGTATCGGCCTGCTTGCCCTCGGCAGCGTCTATCAGCTCGACCTCCCCAAGCAGTCGCGTGAAGCTCGGATCCAGCACGCGCTCGTCGAGCTCCTTGCTTTCCGCCACCCGTCCGGCGTCGAGAAGCGCGAAGCGCCTGTCGACGACTGCGAGATACCCACGGGCATCCGCATACAGCTGGTGCGAGTCCTGCGGGTCGTCGCGGTTGTACTCGCGGAGGAGGCCATTCATCTGCTGGCGAACCAGCCGGAACTCGTTGTGGAGCTCCTGGTTGGGCCGCCCTCCCGCCGACGCCTCCCATTCGAGGCGGCTGACCTGCTCCGCGTTGGCGCGGATGTCGGTGATGAGAATTTGGACCTGCCGCGCGTGGTCCGCGTGGTTACGCAGCGCACTGATCGAGAGCTCGGCCAGCACGGCGAGGACCAGGATCGAGCCCGCGATCAAGCACAGCTGAAGCACGCGTCGGCGCTTCGTGCGAAGCGTGCTCCCGCGAAAGGGCCCGAATTTCGGGCGCGGGTCAGTTTGGTCGCCGGATTGACCCATCTCTCTGTATCGGTCAGTCGGCGGAGAAACCCAAACAAATGTTCGGCGCGTCCGTGCGCCCGTCGCCGGAGAGCGCCGATCCTGCCCCGGCGCCTAGAGTACGCGCCCTTCCCGAGGCAACGGACAAGGAGACGCGAACGGCATGGGAGTCCTCGACGACAAGGTGGCGATCGTCACCGGCAGCGCCCGCGGCATCGGGCGCGCGACGGCGGAGCTGCTGAGCGAGCAGGGCGCCAAGGTCCTGATCAACGACCTCGACGGCGATGTGGCCGAGCAGACCGCGGGCGAGATCGACGGCGAGACGGTCGTCTACGCCGGCGACCTGACCAAGCCGGACGCCGCCGCCGACCTGATCAAGACCGCGGTGGACGCGTGGGGCAAGCTCGACATCGTCGTCAACAACGCGGGCTACACGCGCGACAACGTCATCCACAAAATGACCGACGAGGAGTTCCAGGCGATGCTGGACATCCACACGATCGTCCCGTTCCGCGTCCTGCGCGCCGCCGCGCCACACATGCGCGACCCCGCGAAGAAGGAGCGCGACGAGGGCGTCGAGGTGTTCCGCAAGGTCGTCAACGTGTCGTCGATCTCGGGCACGATGGGCAACGCCGGCCAGGCCAACTACTCGGCGGCGAAGGCCGGCGTGGTGGGCCTGACGAAGACCCTCGCCAAGGAGTGGGGCGGCTTCAAGATCAACGTCAACGCCGTCGCCTTCGGATACATCGAGACCCGCCTGACCGCCTCGAAGGAGGACTCCAACGTCATGGAGATCGGCGGGGAGAAGGTGCAGCTCGGGATTCCCGACCAGATGCGCCAGATGGCGCCTGTCACGATCCCGCTCGGCCGTCCGGGGACGCCCGAGGAGGCCGCCGGCGGAGTGTTCCTCCTGTGCTCGCCGTGGTCCAACTACATCCACGGCCAGGTGCTCAACGTCACCGGCGGCCAGTGGAGCGGGATGACGACCTAGCGGGTCAGCCGCGGGCTGACGAGAAGACCGAGTAGGCCAGGGCCGCCAGCACGAGGATCGCGAGGATCACGCCGCCGGCGTCATGCCACCAGGCGGCGCCGTCGCTCGCCGCGCGCAGGAGTGCGGCGGCGCCGACGGCCAGCGCCACGCCGATCGGGAGAACCCAGGTCTCCCCCAGCACCAGCTTGCGCAGCGCCCTCACGCCGGTACCTCCGCCGCGGCACCGCGGCCCCTGGCCAGCGCGGCCGCCATGAGCTGGGACGCGGCGACGTAGACCGCGAGCAGCACGAGCAGGGCGGCGTCGCCGAGCGGCCACGCCACGCCCAGACCCTCGGCGGCGAAGAACGTCCCGAAGGTCGTCAGCACGAGGCCGACGAGGTACTTCAGCTCGGTCTCGGGCAGGCGCCGGAGCGGACGGTGCAGCACCAGGCCCAGGCCGGCCGTCGCCGCGAGCGCAATCGCGGCGCCGGCGAGCGCCGGGGCTGCGCCGCCCGGTCGCGCACCGAGCGCGGCCACGATCAGCACGACCTCGATCCCCTCGAGCAGCACGCCCTTGAAGGCGACCACCCGCGCCGGCCAGTCGGGCCGGCCGGGCGGCGGCGGCGGCTCGGCCTCGAGCGCCTCGCGCTCGGCCACGAACTCGGCGAACGACGAGGAGCGTGCGCGGCGT
>JAWVFS010000260.1:0-7782 GCA_033855795.1 Solirubrobacteraceae bacterium
AAGAATCAGCGCAGCGGAGCGCGCCGGATTGCGGCTACGCGCCGGCTGAAGCATTCGGGCGCCTACGGCAGCCCAAATCCTTCACTCGACGCCCCCGGCGGGCGAAGCTCAGTACTCGCGCGACGCCCGGTACACGTACACGGCCGCGGAGATCGCGGCGCCGAGCAGCGCGAACCAGGCCAGGGTGCCGATCGCGGTCGTCCACATCAGCCGCGTGGCCGTGAGCGTCAGCACGGTCACCCCGACCGCGCCGTAGAGGAGGCCTCGGTTGCGGTCGCCCAGGCCGAACAGCGTGACCCGGTACTCGCGGTAGAGCCGATAGATGAAGAAGGCGAGCGCGCCCAGGAAGGCGATGCCGAGCAGCCAGCCGAGGAACGACGCGCCCACCCCTGCCGCGGGCAGGAAGGCGACCGCGGCTGCGAGCGCCAGGATGATCAGGACGTTGCGCGCGTTGCGCACGTCCCCAGCTTAAAGGACGGCCGCTAGGAGACCAGCTCGGTGTCGGCCGCGCCGGCCTCGTCGCCGAGCGCCCGCTCCGGCTCCGGCGCCACGGTGACGGCCTCGCGGTCGGCGACGCCGTCGACCGACTCGGGCGCGAACCGGTAGCCGATGCCGAAGTGCGTGTGGATGTAGCGCCAGCCCGGCGAGGAGCGCTCGAGCTTCTGGCGCAGCTTGCGCACGAACACGTCCACCGATCGGTCGCCGTGCGCCATGGCGTATCCCCACACACGCTGGTAGATCTCCTCGCGCTGGAGCACCTGGCCGGCGGCCTCGGCGAGCAGGCGGATGAGCTCGAATTCCCGTCTGGTGAGATCGAGTGACGTCCCTCCGACGAAGGCCTGGTACTGGTCGGGGCGGATCTCGACCTCGCCGACCACGAGCGGCGCGGCGTCCTGGCGGGTCTCGGCGCGGCGGCGCCGGCGTACGACGGCCTCGACGCGCGCGATCAATTCCTCCGGGTGGCAGGGCTTCGTGACCCAGTCGTCCGCGCCCAGCCGCAGCCCGCGCACGCGCTGCGCCACGGTGGACTGGCCGGTGCACACGACCACCCCGAGGCCGGGAAGCATCGAGCACAGGCGCTCGAGGTAGCCCCACGCCTGCGGGCCGAGTGCGGCCAGGTCGATCACGATCGCGTTGAGCCGCATGGCCACGACCGTGTCGAGGGGCACGGGGCTGGCGAGCACCCGGTACTGCCAGCCGACCCCGTCCAGGCGCTTGGTCAGGACCTGGAGGAAGCCGCTGTCGCCGTCCACGACGGCCAGCCGGATCGCGGACGAGCCCTGGCGAGCGCTGTGCGCCTCGTCGCCGGCGGCGTCCTGCGCCCGTGCGGTCGAGTCGGTCATCGCGCCAAGAGTCTAGATGCGATGCGGGACGCGGATGCAAACCGGCGGAGCGCGGTTAACGGGTTTTTCACAGGAGATCCCGCAAATGGCGGGCAATCGTGTGACGGGCGATACGAGCCGTCAGCCGCCGAGGATCACCGGCGTGCGCGCCCAGATCAGGTAGACGGTCGCGATCAGGGCGGCGATGCGCAGCCGGCGGTCCTCCCCGAGCGCGGCCAGCGGAAGCAGCCAGCAGACGTACCAGGGCAGGAGCCACGCGGTCGTGACCAGGACGCCGAACGTCGCCCAGCCGGCGCAGGCAATCCAGTTCGCGCCCTTCCAGGTGCGGTACAGCAGCCACAGCACCCATCCGATGAGGAGCACGGCAAGCGGGAAGCGGATCCCCTGGGGCCGGGACCCGAGGTCGAACAGGACCCCGAGCTGCTGCGGGATGCTGCGCTGCGAGAAGAGCTCCTGCTGCTGGCCGATGGCGCCGCCGAAGCCGCGCAGCGCACCGGTGCCGAACACGCCCAGCCAGAGCGCGAACAGGGCCAGGGCGGTCGCGCCGGCGGCGATGAGCACGCGCAGCCGCCGGTCCGACCCCAGCACCATGAACGGCAGCACCACCGCCGAGGAGATCTTCGTGGCCAGGCCGACGACGAGCGTGGCCGCCCCGGCCGTCTGCCGGCCCGCCAACCACACGACGATGCCCCCGACGGCGAACAGCTCCATCAGCAGGTCGTTGTGCGCGCCGCCGACCGTCAGGACCAGCCACACGGGGTTGAGGCCGACGAGCAGCACCGGAGCGAGCGGGTCGCGGCCCTGCAGCCGGGCGCCCTTCCACACCAGCGCCACGCAGCCGAGGCCGGCGAGACCCACCACGGTCTTGAGCGACCACAGCACCGCCGGCACGCCGAGCGGCGCGATCGCGTAGGTCCCGAGCGTGAACAGGGGGCCATAGGGGTCGGCGTAGTGGTGGCAGCAGGTGTACGGGTACGCCTGGTCGAAGGGCGCCGCCCCGATGCCGTGGGTGTAGGGGTTGAGGTGGTGGACCGCGCCGAGCCGCGCGTACTGGATGTAGTTGAAGATGTCCTTGGACAGCAGCGGCGGGGCGAGCAGGAAGAGCAGGTGCAGCACCACGACCGCGCCCACCGCGAGGCGCACGGACACCGACCGCGCGCATCCGAGCACCACGAAGTAACAGACGACCATCACGAGCAGAAGCACGTAGAAGCGCACCTTCGACGGGCTCACGCCGAGTGGGCCGAAGACGCCCGCCATCCAGCTCGGGAAGCCGGCCTGGCTCGAGTTGACGACCTTCCCGTCCCTCCCGCCGGCGGCCGTCAGGACCATCGCCAGCCCCGTCAGCGTCATCACGACGAGCGCGGAGGTACCCGCGATCGTGCGCCGCAGGTCCGCGGCCACGCGCGGACGCGGCAGCTCGCCCGCGGCGGCGGGGACGGCGGGGGCGCTGCTGAAGCTGATGGCGCGGGCGATGGCCACGGGATCGGGGATTCTTCCGGATGACCGGGGCCCCGGCGGCGCCACCCGGCCGGTCACTACACTGCCCGGCCGGAGCAACCTCCACGCTCTAACGCAACCGCAATGCCCGACGCCCGATCCACGAGCCCGCTCGAGGCGCCGGCCCAGCGGGACCAGCCGCCGCAGGAGCCGCCGTCCGGGCCCCCCGCCCCACCCTCACGCGTTCCCGCATGGACGCGCGGGTTCGTCGCGCTGTTCCTGATCGCGTTCCTGGTCTGCGGAGTGTTCGCGATCGAGGCCTGGCCGCTGACCGGCTGGAAGCTGTTCTCCCACCCGCGCAGCGCGAACCTCTACGGCTGGCGCGCCTACACGTTCGATGCCCGCGGGCACGAGACGAAGATCGACTTCGCCCGCTTCCCGCGCGCGGACCGCCACCTCCCGCTGATCATGCAGACCTACGGGAGGCTGTCCACGCAGCGCAAGGATGCGGTGTGTCAAGCCTGGGCCGGGCGCATGCGCGGCTTCGGGGTTCAGGTCTCCGGCGTGCGGATCTACCGCACGCACGTCCTCCTGCGCCGCCATCGCTATCACCGCCACCCGCCGAAGGCGACCCGGAAGCTGTTCTACGTCTGCGCGGACGGGAAGGGGGCCCGGCGTGTCTAGGGTCGTCAGCCGCGACTACTTCAAGCTCGACCTCGGCGTCCTGCGGGCGGACCGGTGGCTCTTCCAGCCGGGCTCTGCCCGCCAGCTGGCCGCCGTGCGAATCGGGCTGTGCGCACTGGTGGCCCTGCGCGTCGGCCTGCGCCCCAACCTCTACCTCGACCTCTCCCAGCAGGAGGCCTCGCTGTTTCGCCCGCTGTCGTGGGCCAAGCTGTTCGACCACATGCCCTCGCGCGGGTTGCTGCTGGCCGCGCTGATCGTGTGCGTGATCGCGGCGGTGTGCGCAACCGTCGGGTTCAAGGGCCGGATCGCGCTGCCGATCGCGTGGGTCACGGCGGTGTTCCTCAACGGCTTCCTCACCAGCCAGGGCAAGGTCGTGCACAACGACGTGCTCCTGCTGCTCTGCCTGTTCCCCCTGATCCCGGCGCGGCACTCGGACGTGTGGTCGGTGGACGCCTGGCTCGCTCGGCGGCGCGGTGAGCGTCCACCGCCGGAGACGTCGGTGCGCTACGGGTGGCCGGTGCGAACCGCGATGGTCGTGATCGCGTTCACCTACTGCATCACCGGCCTGCACAAGCTGCAGTTCACGGGCTTCGACTGGGCCTCGAGCGACAACCTGCGCTGGGTGCTCTACACGGCGTCGGACTCGCAGAACGGCAACTCGCTCGGCCTGTTCATCGCCGACCACCCGCTGCTGGCGCACCTGTTCGCGTGGGGGACGCTGGTCGTCGAGTGCACCTTCCCGATCGCGCTCATCTGGCCGGTGTCGCGCTGGTTCTACGTGCCCGGCGTCGTCGGGATGCACGCGGGCATCTACGCGACGATGCACCTCAACTATGTCGCGATGGCCTCGACCGTGATCATCGTGTACGTCAACTGGGCGTGGATCGCCGACCGGCTGGAGCAGCGCAGCGGGGACCGCCGGCGATGGCGCCCGGCGCCGGCGCGCACGTAAGTGACCACTCGTTCAGGCCCGCACACGCGCACCTTTAGAATTCGGCGCACGATGGAGACGGCGACCGTCCTCTACGACGTGGACTGCGGCTTCTGCCGCTGGGCGATGGCGCGCGTGCTGGCCTGGGACCGGCGGCACCGCCTGCGCCCCGTGGCGATCCAGGACGCCGAGGGCGAGTCGCTGCTGGCCCGGCTGGACCCGCCGGCGCGGCTGGAGTCCTGGCACGTCGCCTTCCCCGACGGCCGGCTGTACTCCGCCGGCCCCGCGCTCGCACAGGTCGTGGCGCTGCTGCCCGGCGGGCGCGCTCCCGCCGCCGCTATGGGGGCGCTCCTGCCCGTGACCGGCTGGGCCTACCGGCTGGTCGCGAGCCACCGCTCCGTGCCGGGACGCTTCGTGTCCTCCGCAGCCAAGCGCCGGGCGACCGAGGCCATTCGCGCGCGCAGCGCGCCCGGCTCGGTGATCTTCGACGATCGCGCCGCCGCCGGCCGCGCCGGAACGGGTGCCAGCGCGGCGCCGTGCGCGTCGTGAGCGTCCTCGTCAAACGCATCGGGCTCCTCGCATTCCCGGGGATGACCGCGTTCGACCTCATCGCCGTCTACGACGCGCTGCGGCGGATCGCGCCGATGCAGATCGACCGCGAGGTGACCTGCCGCGTGATCGGCACGAAGCAGTCGATCGTGGATGAGACCGGGTTGACGCTCATCCCCGACGGCGTCTACGAGGAGCTCAAGCAGTTCGACCTGCTCTACGCGCCGGGCGGGGTCGGGACGCGATCGCTGATGCACGACGGCCGCTTCGTCGACTATCTCCGGGCCTGGCCGTCGAACAAGCCGCTGGCCAGCGCGTGCACGGGGGCGTTGCTGCTGGGCGCGGCAGGCCACCTCAAGGGCAAGCGGGCGACCACGCATCACCTCGCCCACGACCTGCTCGCGCCGTGGTGCAAGGAGGTCGTCACGGACGAGCGCATCGTGGCCGACGGCAACGTGGTGACCGCGGCCGGTGTGACGTCAGCGCTCGACCTCGGCCTGTACCTCGTGGACTGGTTGTGGGGCGCAGAGGCGCGGGACCGGATCGCCGACGTGATGGAGTACCGCGCGCCCGCGCCGGTCTGATCAGAGGTTGGGCAGGATCTTCGTCGCCAGGTAGATCGCGGTGAACGCCAGCGCGGCGCGGCGTAGCCACGGGGAGTCCGACAGCCCAGCGAGCGGCATCAGCCAGGCGCCGTACCACGGCAGGAGCCAGGCCGTGGACACGAGCAGGGCGAGCGTCGCCCAACCCGCGGCCGTGACCCAGTCCGCGCCGCGGCGCACCCACACGAGCAGCCCGAGCGCGACGGCGGCGAAGGCGACCGCGAACGCCACGCGCACGCCCTCGGACAGACCGTCGGACCCGAGCAAACGCGAGGCCGCGCGGGGCACGCTGTTGAGCGCGCGCCGCTGCTGCTCGGTGCCCAGCACGTCGACCAGGTTGAGCGCGTCGATGCCGAAGGCGAGGAGCGCGGCCAGCAGCACGACGACCGCCACGGCGAGCATCCCCGCCAGCGCCCGCCGGCGCCGCTCGCCGTGCGTGCCGAGCAGCGCGAAGGGCACGAGCAACCCGGCCGAGGCCTTCACGGCGGTTGCGGCGGCCAGCGCTCCGCCGCCGAGCACCGGGCGCGGGAGCGCGGGCTCCGTCAGCAACACGATCCCGCCCACCGCCAGCAGCATCATCAGCAGGTCGTTGTGCGCGCCGCCGACGGCGTAGAGCACGACCAAGGGGTTGAGACCCACAAGCAGCGCTGGGCCGACCGGGTCGCGGCCCGCCCGCCGCACCCCCCGCCACACCAGGGCGACGATCCCCAGCGAGGCCAGCGCGGCCAGCGCCTTGAGCGCCCATAACCCGGCCTGCACCCCAAAGGGCACCGCCGCGTCGGACACGAGCGTCCACAGGGGGCCGTACGGGCTGGTGATGCGGTGTTCGGATGCGAAGCGGTAGGCGAGGTCGCCGGCGATGTGCGTGGGCGCGTCCGCGTAGGGATTGAGCCCGTGCACCGTTTCCAGGCGGGCGTACTGGAGATAGGAGAAGACGTCGCCGGAGAGCAGGGGCGGCGCGAGCAGGAAGACGGCGTGGACCGCGACGATCCCCGCAATCGCCCACCGCGCCCGCACCGCCCCCGCGCACGCGAGCACCACCAGGTACCCCACGGTGACGCCCAGGAGCAGCAGCGCGAAGCGCTGCGAGGTCAGCCCGTCGAAGCCCACAGCGCGAAACGGCCCGCGCAGCCAATCCGGAAACCCGTGCCGCGACGCGGGCACCTGACTCGACGGCCGCGCCGCCGCACCCCCCGCGATCAGCACGGAGCAGGCGAGCAACAGACCGAACCCCACAACGGCCCCCACCGCGGAGCGACGCACACGCATGGCGCGGCAACCTAGCGACTAGCGACTAGCGACCAGCGACTTCAAGAGACATGCGAGGCATCAGAGAACTCCCGGAACAACCCCGTGACGACGAACGCCGTCTGCTCGCCGATATCAACGGCGTTGTCGCCGATGCGCTCGAGCGCACGCGCGACGAGCATCATGTACGCCGCCCACTCGCGCCGGTCGAGGTCGTCGCCGATCTCCACGGCGCGGGCGAAGATCTCGCGGTTGAGCCGGTTGATCTCGGCGTCCTGGCGCACGAGGTCCTCGGCGAGCGACGCATCGCGCAGGGCGAAGCACTGCTTGGCCTGGGCGACCTGCGAGCGCACGAGTTTGCCCATGCGCTCGAGCGTGGTGATGATCACCTCGTCGGTTGGGGGCTCGTGCCCGGACAGCGGGATCAGCTTGGCGATGTTCACGCATTGATCGCCCATGCGCTCGATGTGCTTGATCACGTGCAACAGGGCGGCGACGACGCGCAGGTCGGTCGCCACCGGAGCCTCGGTGGCCAGCAGGGAGAGGATGCCCTGGTGCACCTCGAGGTAGCGCCCGTCGATGCGGTCGTCGTCGGCGATGACCATCGCGGCCAGCTCGACGTCCTGGTGCTCGAGGGCCTCGAGCGCGCGGTCGAGCGTGCCCACGACCAGGTCGAGGCCACCGAGCGCCTGCTCCTCCAGCTCCTGCAGGGTCTCGTGGAACTTGGTGCGGGTCTGCTCCGCCATACCCGGCCTACCCGAACTTCCCGGAGACGTAGTCCTCCGTGCGCTCGTCGTTGGGGTTGGTGAAGATCTTGTCGGTGGGTCCGTGCTCCACCATCTCACCGCTGAGCATGAACGCCGTCGTGTCGGCGACGCGGCCCGCCTGCTGCATGTTGTGGGTGACGATGACGATCGTGTAGCGGGTCCGCAGCTCGGCGATCAACTCCTCGATCTTCAGCGTCGCCACCGGATCGAGGGCCGAG
>JAWVFS010000261.1:0-8056 GCA_033855795.1 Solirubrobacteraceae bacterium
CCGAGACGGCCTGGCCGGCGAAGACCTTCACCCCGAGCATCTTGGGGTTGGAGTCGCGGCCGTTGCGGCTGGAGCCGAGCCCCTTCTTATGAGCCATTAGATGTTCGTCTCCTGGCTCGCACGGCCCTGGTGGCGCGCGAGATCGAGCTGGTCAAGGAAGCAGGGCGCAGCCTGTGCTACCAGCACAGGCAAGCCCGATGACGTAGATCCAGCGAAGGTATCGCGCGCCATCCAGGGGCGTGCGGGTCGGGAGGCGGGCATCTATTCGTCCTCCTTCTTCTTCGCCGGGGGGCGGCGCGTGCGCGGCTTGGCGGCCGCGCCGCCTGGCTTCTTTGCCGCCGGGCGACGGGTTGCGGGCTTCTTCGCGGCGGTCTCGGCCGCCGGCTCGCCGTCGGCCTTCGCCGCCGGTTTGCGCGCGGGCGCACGGGCCCCGGCCTTGATCGACGTGACCTCGATCCGCGTCAGCTCCTGGCGGTGGCCGGTGCGCCGCTTGTAGCCGCGCTTGGGCTTGAACTTGAGCACGTGCAGCTTCGGACCGCGCTCATGTGCCAGAACCTTGGCCTCGACCTTCACCTTCGCCAGGTCGGCCCCGTCGAGCACGTCCTTGTCGCCGCGGTAGAGCAGCGGCTCGAGCGGCACGTTGGCGCCGGCGTCGGCGGGCAGGCGCTCGACGAGCAGGGTCTGGCCCTCCTCGACGCGGTACTGCTTGCCGCCGGTCTTGACGATCGCGTAGGTCATGGTCATTCGTCGGCTGGGGCGGAGTCGCCGCCATCCGCGGCGGCCCCCGCCCTGGCGCCGGAACGGCGCCGTCCGCCTCTGCGGCCACGGCGCCGAGGGCGCGATTGTACGTCATCGGCCTTTTCGCCAGCCGGCGCCTCGGCCCCGGTGACGGCGCCGTCGGCGTCGACCAGAGAGGCCCGCGCCGCCGTGCGCTCGACCTCGTCGATGCGGACCAGCCGCTTCTCGCCGACCAGCGCTCCGCCCCCGGCGATCTCGATGATGTAGCCGTCGATCTTGGCTACGGCGTCATCGACCTTGTACATGTGCGGCTCGACGATGTTGACGAGCACCTCCTCGCCCGGGCGGAACGGCAGGGCGCGCTCCTCCACCTGCTCGCGCGAGCCCTCGTAGGTGACGGCGAAGTGGTCCATCGGCAGGCCGTCGGATCCCTCGAACAGGAAGCGCCGGCCGGTCTGGTCCTCGAGCTCCTTGAGCATGCGCGACCCGTTGCCGGTGAATTCGGCGGTCACGCGCGGGTTGAGCTGGACCAGGAACGCCTCGGGGGCAGCCTTGTGCTCGGCCACGAGCTCGCGGAGCCTGCGCTCGACCTCGATGGCGATCGTCTCCTCGGAGCGGATGACGCCCTCGCCCTCACAGGTCGGACACGGGCGGGTCATCATCTCCCGCACGCCCTCGGTCACGTTCTGGCGCGTCATCTCGACCAGGCCGAGCGGCGAGATTTCGACCACGAAGGTCTTCGTGCGGTCCTCGTCGAGCTGCTTGCGCAGCGTCTTGAGCACCGCATCGCGATTGCGCGCCCGCGCCATGTCGATGAAGTCGATGACGATGATGCCGCCGATGTCGCGCAACCGCAGCTGGTTGACCACCTCCTCGGCGGCCTCGAGGTTGGTCTTCGTGATCGTGTCCTCGAGGCGGGCGCCCTTCCCGCGGCCGACGAACGAGCCGGAGTTGACGTCGATCACCGTGAGCGCCTCGGGGTAGTCGATCATCAGGTAGCCGCCGCTGGGCAGGTCGACCCGCCGCGAGAGCAGGCCCTCGATCACCGGCTCGACCCCGTAGGCGTCGAACAACGGCTCGTCGCCCTCCCACAGCTCGACGCGATCCACGAGCTCGGGCGCGGTGCGGGTGAAGAACGACACCAGGCGGTGGTGCTGCTTGGGATCGTCGACCACGGCGCGCTCGAACTCGGCCGAGAAGATGTCGCGCACGACGCGCACCGACAGGTCGGCCTCCTGGAACACCATCGCCGGAGCCTCGGTCTCCTCGACGCGCTTCTGGAGCACCTGGTGGAGCTTCTCCAGGTACAGCAGCTCGCGTTCGAAGTCCTTGCGCTTGGCCCCGTGGGCGGCCGTGCGCACGATGGCACCACCGCCGCGCAGGTCCAGCTTCGCGACCTCCTTGCGCAGGCGCTCGCGCTCCTTGTCGTCGAGCCGTCGCGAGACGCCGACGCCCTCCCCGGTCGGGGCGAAGACGAGATAGCGGCCGGGGATCGCCAGCTCCATGGTCAGCCGGGCGCCCTTGGTCTTCAGGGGATCCTTGACGACCTGGACCACGACCTCCTGGCCGGGCTTGAGCAGGTCGGTGATGCTCCGCCCGCCGCCGCCGCCGCGACCGCGACCGCGCTTGGGCGCCTCGACGCCCGGCAGCACGATCTCATCGACGTGCAGGAAGCCGTTCTTCTCGAGGCCGATGTCCACGAAGGCGGCCTCGAGGCCGGCGAGGACGTTGTCCACCCGGCCCTTGTAGATGTTTCCGACGATCGAGCGCTGGCCGCGGCGTTCGAGGTACAGCTCTGCGACCCGGAACCCCGCACTGGGGTCCGCCTTCTTGCGGCGCTTGCGCACGGTGGACTTGGCCGCCGGCTTTCCGGTTGCTTCGAGTAGCGCGATGCGCGTCTCCGCGCCATCGACGCTGACGAGTACTTGCTTTTTCACGTGAGTTTTCTTCCTTTACAGGTTGAGCGCGCGGCCCTTGAAGGCGGAGGCCATGCGGGCCTCGCCGGAAACGGACTGCAGGATGCCGAGCGCCAAGAGGGTGACAATGACCGAGGACCCGCCGTAGCTCATGAGCGGCAGGGGAACCCCGGTGATGGGCATGATCCCCACGGTCATGCCGACGTTGACGAAGACCTGGAACATGAGCATCGCAACGATGCCGCCGGCGATCAGCGCGCCGTAGAGGTTCTTCGCCAGAGTGAGAATACGCAGCGATCTCCAGATTAGCAGCGCATAGAGCGCGAGCACGATCGCCGCGCCCAGGAAGCCGTACGTCTCCCCAACCACGGCGAACACGAAGTCCGTGTGGTGCTCGGGGAGGAAGTTGAGCTTCGTCTGCGTCGCGCCGCTCACGCCACGGCCGGTCTTTTCGCCCGCGCCGATCGCGATGCGCGACTGGTTGAGCTGGTAGGTCTGGTCGCGAGGGTTGCTGGACGGGTTCAGGAACCCCGTCAGGCGCTGCACCTGATAGGGCTTGAGTACCTGGACGCCGACCGCGGGGGCCACCGCGAGCGCGAGCGTGATCGCCACCGCGAACGTCGCACCGAGCACCGCGAAGTGCTTCCACGACGTTCCCGCCACGAAGAGCACGGCGAGGGCGATGACCACGTAGACCATGCCGCTGCCCAGGTCGGGCTGCACGATCACGAGCACCGAGGGGATCAGCGCGAGCAGCATCGTTCGCGCCGTGGTGTCCCGATCTCGCAGCCGGCGTACGCGGTCGACCACGAAGGCCGACAGCGCGAGCACCAGCAGCAGCTTGCCCAGCTCGGACGGCTGGAAGTTGAGGAATGCCAGGTCGAACGACCGCCGTGACCCGCGGGACGCTGCGCCGAGCGCGAGCACGAGCAGGATCGACGCGATCATCGTGACGTACAGCCCGTACTTGAGCTCGCGCAGGCGCGAGTAGTCGATGCGGCTGATCGCGAACATCAGGATCAGTCCGATGCCCGCGAACAGCAGCTGGCGGTCGAGATAGTAGTGCGGCGAGCCCGGCACATCGTCGCGGGTGGCGTCGCCGATCGTGACCAGCGAACACACGATCAGCCCGAGCGTGGCCACCAGCAGCAACCAGTCCACGCGCACCAGCGGCGGGCGCGGAGCAACCGTCGTCGCCTCCTCCTCGCGCTTGTGGATCGGGCTCGCGTTCATCGGGTCGTCGAGGTCCCGGTGACGAACTTCTTCTGCGCGCCGAACCACTGGGACAGGATCAGGCGGGTCGCCGGTGCCGCCGCCTCGGCGCCGAAGCCGCCCTGCTCCACGGTCACGGCCACCACGATCGGCTTCACCGGGTCCGGCGCGTAGGCGACGTACCACGACTGGTCAGCCTGGCCGGGCCGCTCGGCCGTTCCAGTCTTGCCGTCCACCTGGTGCGGGAAGCCGGCGAACACGTCGGCCGAGGTTCCGCCCGGCTGAGAGGCGGCCGCGTGGAGGCCGTCGAGGATCGCCTGCCGGTTGGACGAGTCGAGATGGATGTTTCGGCTCGCCCCGGGCTGGACGGTCTGCAGCACGCGGCCGGCCGTGTCGTCGACCTCGAGCCCGACGTGCGGCGTGACGACACGTCCGCCGTTGGCGACCGTCGCGTAGGCGACGGCCATCTGCAGCGGCGTGGCCTGCAGATCGCCCTGGCCGACGGCCAGGTTGACGCTGTCGCCCACCGACCACGGCCGGTCGGTCAGGTGCTTGCGGAACAGCCGGTCGCGCCAGGCGGGCGTCGGCAGCAGGCCCGCGAATTCCCCGGGCAGGTCGATACCGGTGGGGCGCCCGATCCCCAGGCGGTGGGCCCACGTCTGCAGCGCCTGGCGGCCGTTGTTGTTCATCCGGGCGCCGAGCGTGTAGAAGAAGACATCGGAGGACACCTGCAGTGCCTCGCGCAGCGCGATCGAGCCGTGCGGCGTGCCGCCGGAGTTCTGGAAGACGATGTTGCCGATCTGGATCGAGCCGGGGTCGTCGATGATCGTGTCGGGCGTGAACGCCCCGCTCTGCAGGCCGGCGACCGAGGTGATCAGCTTGAAGGTCGATCCCGTCGGGTACTCGCCGCGGATCGCGCGGTTGAGCAGCGGCGCGCCGTTGGCCTGCGACGTCAGCGCCCTGTAGCGCGCCTCGGTCAGGGGCTTGGCGAACTCGTTCGGGTTGAACGTCGGCGCGGACCCCAGCGCGAGCACCTCGCCGTTGCGCGGGTCCAACGCGACGAACGCGCCGCGCCCGTTGCCGAGACCCGCGATCGCCTGCTGGCCCTCCTGTTGCAGCCCGAGGTCGATGGACAGCTTGAGGTTCTTGCCCTGCGCCGGCTCGCGCAGCGACAGCTCGCCGGTCGGCCGACCCAGGGAGTCGATCTGCACGCGGGTGGCGCCGTCGCGCCCGCGCAGGTAGCGGTCGTACGTGTACTCGATCCCGTCCTGGCCCACGATCGTGCCCTGCTGAACGCCCTTGAACTTCAGGAGCTTGAGCTGGTCCGGGCTGATCTGGCCCACCGTCCCGAACATGTGCGCACCGACCGTCCCGAACGGGTACTGGCGCAGGTAGACGCGCGACACGGTGACGCCGGGGAAGGCGTCCTGGCGTTCGAACAGGTAGGAGTAGACCTCGCGCGAGGCGTCGGACTTCACGGTCGCGGGCGCGTAGGGCACGAGCTTGGTCTGGCGCTTCACCTCCCGGTCGATCTGGCTGGGCGTCTCGCCGATGATCTGCCCGAGGCGGTGGTACACGCCGGCGCGCCGGGGGCCGGGCGGCGGCAGCTTGCGCGCGTCGACCTGCACGGCGATCGACACGCGGTTGTCCACGAGCACCTTGCCGTTGCGGTCGACGATGTCGCCGCGGGGGGCCGGCACGACGACGTCGCGGATGCGGTTGTTGTTCGCCTGCGCGCGGTACTTGTCGCCCGAGAGCACCTGGAGGAACCACAGGCGGAAGAAGATGATCGCGAACATCGTCAGCGCGATCCCACCCAGGATCGCCACGCGCAGCGCGAGCTGCGGCGTGATCGGCGGGCGGCGCTCGTCGGGCAACTGGAGCTGGAGCATGGTGACGGGTTATGCCCTCGAGATCGGGCTGAGCCCGCCGGTTGTGTAGGCGCGCCGGCGACGGCGGCGCGGGTCGTCGGGCAGGAGCGGCAGCAGCACGCGCCGGACGACGGTGTAGACCGGCAGGGCGATGATCGTGTTGACCGCGATCGTCACGAGGATGTCGCGGAGCAGCAGCCAGCTCACGGGGGCGTCGACCCCGAGCAGGAACTGGATCACTGAGAAGCCGAGCGCGGCGACCGCGGTGGCGGCGGCGCCGACGGCCACCGGCGTCAGGGCGTGGGCCGGGTCGCGCAGCTCGCGCAGGCGCCCGGCGCCATAGCCGATCGCGATGTAGACCAGCGACGACACGCCGAGCGTCTCCACGAGGGCCGAGTCCACCAGCAGCCCCATGCCGAATCCCATCAGCGCTCCCGGAATCGAGCCGGTCAGCAGCCCGACCGACATGACCACGAGCGGGGCGAGGTCGGCGCTCACCCCGAAGACCGAGATCTGCGACACGGCGGCGATCTGCACGATCACCGTCACCAGGCCGACGATCGCCAGTCGCAGCGTCATCTGGGCGCCGGAGCTCATCCGCCGGCCGCCGGACGCGTGAGGATCTGGACGAAGTCCAGCTTGCGGAGATCCGCGTAGGGCGTGACGTGCACGCGCTGGTAGAGGTTGACCTCCTGCGCGTCGACCCGGGTCACCGACCCGATGGGGATCCCCGGCGGGAACAGGGACTCGAGCTTGGTCGACCGGCTGCCCGCGGTGACGATCGCCTCGCCCTTGACCACGCGGTTCTTGCTCGAGACGAAGTCCAGCAGCAGGTCGTTCGGGTTGCCGACGGCGGGCTGCACGATGCCGTTGACGCCCGTGTCCGCCACCTTGGCCGACACGCCCGAGGTGTGGTCGGTGATCAGCGTCACCTGCGCCACGCTCCCGGTGACGGAGGTGACCTTCCCCACGAGCCCGTCGCCGTCGATGACCGGCTGGTCGACGCGGACGCCGGAGCTCGAGCCGCGGTCGACGTTGAGCGTCTGGTACCAGACCGTGGGCGAGCGCCCGATCACGCGCGCCGTGACCGGGTGGTAGGTGGTCAGGCTGGCGGAGCGGTCGAGCCCCAGCATGCCCTTGAGCTGGACGTTCTCGCGCACCGAGGCCTGGCCACTGATCGCCTGGCTGCGCAGCGACCGCACCTGCTTGCGCAGCTGGTCGCGCTGGTCACGGGCGTGGAGGGTGTCGCCGAACCAGCCGGCGAGGTCCCGGAAGGGCTTGAGCGCGCGGTTGGCGCCCTCCTGGATCGGCGCCAGCACCTGCAGGACCCCGCGCTGGAGCGCGTGCAGACCACCGCCCGCCGACTCGCCGAAGTAGGCAGTCAGGAGGATCAGCGAGAGCGCGACGAGCAGTCCGAGGACCGCCCGCCGCCGGCGGACCGTTTGCTTGTACACGTGGGTGCAGTCTCCAAGTTGTTGCCGCCGCGCGCTAGTAGCGACGCCGGCGGTTCTTCGAATTCTTGCTGGTGCGGTGGATGACCTCGAACTCCTCGAGCGAACGGCCCGAGCCGACGGCCACGCAGGTCAGCGGAGATTCGGCCAGATGGGCCGGCATCTGGGTCTCCTCGCGCAGCCGTTCGTCCAGCCCCTGCAGCAGCGATCCCCCGCCCGCCAGCATGATCCCGCGGTCCATGATGTCGGACGCGAGCTCCGGCGGCGTGCGGTCCAGCGTCTCCTTGACGGCGCCGATGATCTGCGCGAGCGGCTCCTCGAGCGCCTGGCGGATCTCCTCGCTCGTGAGCACGATGGTCTTCGGCAGGCCCGAGACCATGTCGCGGCCCCGGATCTCCGCCTGGACCTCCTCCTCCATGGGGTAGGCCGAGCCGATCTCCAGCTTGACCTCCTCCGCGGTCTGCTGCCCGATCAGCAGCTTGTACTCCCGTTTGGCGTAGTTGATGATCGCCTCGTCGAGCTCGTCGCCGCCCACACGGATGGACTGCGACACGACGATCCCTCCGAGCGAGATCACGGCCACCTCGGAGGTCCCTCCCCCCACGTCCACGACCATCGAGCCGGTCGGCTCGCCGACGGGAAGGCCCGACCCGATCGCCGCCGCCATCGGCTCCTCGATCAGGTAGGCCTGACGCGCGCCTGCCGACAGGCACGCCTCCTCGACCGCGCGCTTCTCCACGCCGGTCACCCCGGAGGGCACGCACACCACGACGCGGGGGTGCGCCCAGCGGTTCTGGTGGACCTTCTGGATGAAGTGGCGCAGCATCTCCTCGGTCACGTCGAAGTCGGCGATCACCCCGTCCTTGAG
>JAWVFS010000262.1:0-13292 GCA_033855795.1 Solirubrobacteraceae bacterium
GCGCCCGGCTCGAGGAGCGCTACGGGCGCGGCAACCTGCGCCGCTCCGACGCGCTGGCGCGCCTGGAGGAGGAGCTGCGCGTGATCGACGCGCTCGGGCTGGCCGGCTTCTTCATCCTGCACCGCGACCTGCTCGAGCTCGCGCGGGAGGTGGCGGTCGAGGTGCGGGGAACGGCCACCGCGCGGGCGCTGCTGCCCCCCGGGCGCGGGCGCGGGTCCTCGGTCTCGTCGATCGTCTGCTATTTGACCGGCCTCTCGCACGTCGACCCGATCCGCAACCAGCTCCTGCTCGGGCGCTTCCTCAACGAGGAGCTGACGGCGCTGCCGGACATCGACCTCGACTTCCCGCGCGACGTGCGCGAGGTGCTGCTGCCGCGGGTGCACGAGCGCTACGGCCACGAGCGCTCGGCCCTGGTCGCCGCCTTCCCCACCTACCGCGCGCGGGGGGCGATCCGCGACCTCGGCAAGGCGCTCGGGCTCCCGCCGGGGGAGATCGAGCGGGTGGCGCGCGGCTCGGAGGGCTTCTCCGCCCGCGCCGTCGACCGCGACGTGGAGAGCGCGCTGGGCGACGGGCGCGGCCGGCGGGGCCGCTGGCCGTGGCTGGTGCGGCTGGCCGGCGAGGCCCACGGCCTCCCCCGTCACCTCTCGCAGCATCCCGGCGGAATGATCGTCTCGACCCGCCCGCTGGTGGACTGCTGCCCGGTCGTCCCCGCCGCCATGGAGGGGCGGCAGGTCGCGCAATGGGACAAGGATTCCAGTGGCGACGCGGGCTTCCTCAAGATCGACCTGCTCGGCCTGGGGATGCTCTCGGCCGTCGAGCGCTGCGTGGAGCTGATCGCACAGACGCGGGGCGAGCGGGTGGACCTGTCGAGAATCTCCTACGACGACCCGGCCACCTACGAGGCGATCCAGAACGCGGAGACGACGGGCGTGTTCCAGATCGAAAGCCGGGCGCAGATGCAGTCGCTGTATCGCACGCGCCCGCAGAACCTCGACGACCTGACCATCCAGGTGGCGATCGTGCGGCCCGGGCCGATCCAGGGCGGCGCGGTGAACCCGTACATCAAGCGCCTGCAGCGCCTGCGCGAGGACCCGGATTTCGAGGTCCCCTACGACCACCCCTCGCTCGAGCCGGTGCTGCGCGACACGCTCGGCACGATCATCTTCCAGGACCAGGTGATCGAGGTCGCCCAGGCCTTCGCGGGCTTCTCGCCGGGCAAGGCAGAGGGACTGCGGCGGGCAATGAGCCGGCGCCGCTCGGAGGCGGCGATGGAGGCCTACCACCGCGAGTTCGTGGCCGGCGCGGTGGCGCGCCACGACCTGGACGACGCGCGTGCCGAGCAGGTGTGGGACATGGTCAAGGGCTTCTCGGGCTTCGGCTTCCCCAAGGCCCATGGCGCGGCCTTTGGCCTGCTCGCCTACCAGTCCACCTGGCTGCGCGTGCACTACGGGCCGGAGCTGCTGTGCTCGCTGCTCAACGAGCAGCCGATGGGGTTCTACCCGCCCGATGCGCTCGTGCACGAGGCCCAGCGTCGCGGCATCGCCGTGCTCGCGGCCGACGTCAACGCCAGCGCGGCCGAGTGCACCGTCGAGGTCGGCGGCGGGAACGGCGACGGCTCGTCCCCGCGCGTGCGGGTCGGCCTGGGATACGTGAACGGGGTCCACGCCGAGGAAGTGGCGGCGATCGTGGAGGCGCGCGAGCGCGCCGGCCCGTTCCGCAGCCCGGCCGACCTGGCCGGGCGCACCGGAGCCGTGCGCGTCTCGCTCGAGCGCCTGGCCTGGGCCGGCGCGTGCGACAGGCTGGGTCGCGGAGGGCGGCGCGCCGCCCTGTGGCAGCTCGGAGTCGCCGCCTGGCGGCCGGAGGCCGGTCGGCGGGTGCGCGGGGGGCGGCAGCTCGCCCTGCCGCTCGGCGCCGCCGACACCCCGGAGCTGCCGGCGCTGGGCGCGTGGGAGCGGATGCTCGCCGACTACGAGGGCACCGGCATGACCCTGGCCGAGCACCCGCTCGCGCTGCTTCGCTCCTCGCTGCCGGCCGGGGCGGCCACCAGTACAGACTTGGCCACACTGCCCCACGGTTCGCGCGTGCAGGTCGCCGGGCTCGTCGTGGCCCGCCAGCGCCCGGGGACGGCCAAGGGCATCGTGTTCATGCTGCTCGAGGACGAGGGCGGCACGATCAACCTGATCGTGCCACCGCAGGTGTATGAGCGCCACCGCCTGACCGTGCGCACGGAGCCGCTCGTGGTGGCGACCGGCCGGCTCGAGCGCCACCCGGC
This sequence comes from Solirubrobacteraceae bacterium, assembly GCA_033855795.1. GTDB lineage: Bacteria > Actinomycetota > Thermoleophilia > Solirubrobacterales > Solirubrobacteraceae > JALYZC01. The sequence goes on from JAWVFS010000262.1 coordinate 2,273, forward strand.
CGCCGGTGGCGCGATCAACGTGCTCGTCGACTCGCTCACCGCGCTCGACGCGCCCGACCTCGTGCTCGCCGAGGTCAAGGACTTCTCGCCGCTCGACGAGCGGGAGCGCGCGCGCATCGCCGCCGCCGAGGCCGAGGCGGGCGAGGACGAGGTCGCCGCGGCCGCCGGCGGCGGCGGCGACTTCCGCGCCGTTGCCCCGCCGGCGATGAGCTTCGCGTCCGGGCGGCGGCGGTGAGTGCGCCGGAGCGCGGCGACGGTGTGCGACCCTGGCGGACGGAAGGCTTGGATGGCGAGCACTCGGACTCTGTTGATCATCGTCGGCGTGTGTACGTTGTTGGCGACGGCCGCCGTCTTCGCGCTCGGCTCACCGAGCTCGACGCACGGCTCACATCGGACCGCGCAGGCGGTCACGCCGGCCCAACCGCCCGGCCTACCCGCCCCCCATCCGCAGGTGGTCGAGCCGTCGGCCGGCGAGGCGGGCGCCGACAGCGCCAATCCGGTCGGCAATCCCAATGCAGCCGCGCCCTCGGACGCCGAGGTCCGGCAGGAGCTGGCCGTGGTCGATTCGATCAACCGCGCCATCGCCTCCGCCGGCGGGTTGGTGTTCCCCATCCAGCCGCCGACCGTCGCCGTCTCGCCCTCGCAGTGGAGCCTGGACCAGGGCGTCGACATCGCCACGGTGGGTGGGGCCTGCGGGGCCCGGGCGGTCGAGGTCGCGATGACCAGCGGCACCGTAGTCCAGGAGGGCATCGGCGGCTTCGGGCCCGCGGCCCCGGTGCTGCGGGTGGACGGCGGAGCGCTGGCCGGAAGGTACCTGTACTACGGCCACGCCGCGCCCGCGCTCGTCCCGGTGGGGACGCACGTCACCGCCGGTCAGCCGATCGCCGAGGTGGGCTGCGGCATTGTCGGCATCTCCACCGGGCCTCACCTCGAGGTCGGCATCAGCGCTCGCGGCGGCCCGACCTGCTGTCCGGGCACTCAGGAGACGTCCCCGGTACTCGAACGCCTGCTGGCGCAGGTCTACGCGCATCCCGCGAGCCGCTGAGCCTCCCCTATTCGACGCGATCGATCGCCGGATCGGGGCGCTCGCCGAGGTACTCGACCCAGGCTCGCTTCACGCACGGGTAATGCACGGACGCCTCGACCTGGTCCATGAAGTTCACCACGTTCGCGTCGAAGCGCTCCTGGAGCTGCGGGTCGGCGATCCTCCCCTCCGAATCGAACGCCATGTGCGCCTGGGCGAGCGAGAACATGTCGGGATAAAGCCTCGCGCCCAGGTGCTCGAGAGGCATGCGCAGGGCCCACAGCCCGCGGTTCCCCCCGGACATCGACGGTGACGCCGACATGAGGAGGCCGGCGCGCTCGTTCAGCGGCTGCGGACTGAGGCGCGACACCCAGTCGATCGAGTTCTTGAGCACCCCCGGCATCGAGGCGTTGTACTCCGGCGCGGCGACCACGAACCCGTTGCAGGCCTCGAGACGCCGGCGGAACTCCTCGGCGCCGGGCGGAAACCCCTCCTCGTTCTGCACGTCGGCGTTGTAGGAGGGCGTGTCGAAGTCGCGCATGGACGCGAGGTCGACCTCCCCCTCGTTGGCTTCGATGGTCACGGCGGCGAGGCGGGCGAGCTCCGAGTTGAGTGAGCCCTCCCGCAGCGAGGCCGAGAAGACCAGGAACCGAATGGGCTCCCGGTGCTGCGCATCGGGCATGGCAGCCTCCCTGATTGGATGGTCTCCGCGGCGGCGGGACCTGCATACCGACCCTAATGCAGCGCCCGCGCGAGCGACTGAAGGATCGGCCCGGTGCAAACCGAGGGCCGAAGGAGCGCGAGGAGTACCCTGAAGGTCATGTTGGTCGTGGGTGCTCTCCTCCTGATCGTGGGTGCATTGCTCGTGCTGGTGGAGGCGCACGTCCCAACCGGCGGCGTGCTCGGCGGGGGTGCCGTCATCGCCCTGGTCGTCGGCGTCGCGCTGATGTTGTCGGCTGCGGGCGCCCCCGGCCTGCTCGTCCTCGTGCTCGCTCTGTTCGCCCTCGGAACGGGGGCCTACGCGCTCCTGCTCCTGGGGCGGAATCTCATCCGCTTTCGCCGTCTGCGCCCCCGCACCGGGGCCGAAGCGCTGGTCGGGCACGTCGGTGTCCTGCGCCATGCGCCCGACCCCGACGGCCGCGTGTTCGTCGACGGCGCCCTGTGGCGCGCCGAGCCCGACTGGCAACGGCACGAGCAGCCGGCGCTGGAACTGCACGCGGGGGACCGCGTGGTCGTCGAGCGCGTCCACGGCCTGACCCTGTGCGTGCGCAAGGCCGAGGAATGGGAGCTGGTGCGATGACGGAGGTCCTGCTGATCGTCGTCGTCGTGATCGCCCTCCTGGCGACGACCGCCGCGGCCGCCTCCGTGCGGATCCTGCGCGAGTACGAGCGCGGCGTGGTCTTCCGCCTCGGCCGGCTGCTGCCGCAGAAGGGCCCCGGCGTGGTTCTGCTGATCCCGTTCATCGACCGGCTGGTGCGCGTCAGCCTGCGCACGGTGACGCTCCAGGTCCCGGCCCAGGACGTCATCACCCGCGACAACGTGCCGGCGCGCGTCACCGCGGTCACCTACTTCAGGGTCGTGGACCCGAACAAGTCGATCGTCGAGATCCAGGACGTGCTGGCCGCGACGTCGCAGATCGCCCAGACGACGCTGCGCTCGATCCTCGGCAAGGCCGACCTGGACACGCTCCTGGGCGAGCGGGAGAAGCTCAACGATGACCTGCAGCAGATCATCGACGACCAGACCGAGCCCTGGGGGATCAAGGTCACGACCGTCGAGATCAAGGACGTCGAGATCCCCGACGACATGCAGCGCGCCATCGCCCGCCAGGCCGAGGCCGAGCGCGAGCGGCGCGCCAAGATCATCAACGCCGAGGGCGAGTTCCAGGCCGCGGCCAAGCTGGGCGACGCCGCCGACGTCATCAGCCAGAACCCGGTCACGATCCAGCTGCGCTACCTCCAGACGCTGCTGGAGATCGGCGGCGAGCAGAACTCGACCGTCGTGTTCCCGCTGCCGATCGATCTGATCGGGCCCCTGCTCGACGCCGTCAAGGACCGGACCGGCGCCGGCACGTCGCCGCCCGGCGAGCTCCCCGCCGGCGAGGCGGGGCAGCCGAACGGCCCGCCCGCGGGGTCCAAGCGCGCGCTGACCGAGTAGCGCCGGGCCGTGCCCCTCGAGCGCCTGGAGGGTCGATGACAACTACCACCCGCTGCCCGAGCTCCAATAGACCCCGCTAGGGTGCGGCGGGTGCCGTCGCCGCCGCCCGTCCACGCGTTCGACGCCTGGCAGTTCGACGTGCACGGCCACCGGGTGATCTACCGGATCGCCGGCCAGGGCCCGCCCGTCGTCCTCATCCACGGCATGGTCAACTCGTCGCGGCACTGGGAGTCGGTCGCCCAACGGCTGGCCGCCGACTTCACCGTGATCGCGCCCGACCTGATCGGCCACGGCGACTCCGCCACGCCGCGCGGCGACTACTCGCTCGGCGCCCACGCCGCCGTCATCCGCGACCTGCTCGCCGCCATCGACGTCGAGCGCGCGACGATCGTCGGTCACTCGCTGGGCGGCGGGGTGGCGATGCAGTTCTTCTACCAGTTCCCCCAGCGAACCGAGCGCCTGGTGCTCGTCTCCAGCGGCGGCCTGGGCCACGAGGTCAGCCCACTGCTCCGCGGCGCCGCCTTGCCCGGCGCATCGGCGCTGCTGTCGCTGGCGGCGCACCCACGCCTGGTCACCGCACTGTCGGAGGCGGGCCAGCGGCTACGTGATCGCGGCTCCGGAACCGGTGTCTACCTCCAGGCGATCGCCCGCGCGCTGCGCCCGCTGTCGGCGGCGGGCGCGCGCCACGCGTTCCTGCAGACGCTGCGCTCGGTGATCGACGTGCGCGGCCAGCGTGTCAGCGCTCGCGACCGGCTCTACCTGCTGGGGTCGATGCCGACCCTGATCGTCTGGGGGGAGCGCGACCACACGATCCCGCTCGCCCACGGGCGCGACGCGCACGCGGCGATTCCGGGGAGCCGCTTCGTCACGCTTCCGAGTGCGGCGCACTTCCCCCATCTCGAGGATCCCGCCGGGCTGGCCAACGCCCTGCGCGACTTTCTTCAGACGACGGAGCCCGCGCGCCTAGAGGACGCTGACTGGGGTGGGCTGATCGCGCCGCGGTCGCCACGCGTGCGGCAAGCCGGCCGCAGCGCGGCCTGACGGGGAGGTCAGTCGTCCAGCATCCCGTGCGCCCCGAGCGTGCGGCGCATGCCGTCGCGCAGGTCGGTCGCGCGCCAGCCCAGCTCGCGTTGCGCCTTGTCGGCGCGCGGCGCCGCATTCCAGAGGAAGAAGTGCAGCTGGCCGCGCGCGAGCAGCGGCGGGCGGCGGATGAGGCGCGACAGTCCCTCTCCGCCGACGGCGACCGCGCGCGCCACCGATACGGGGACCGTCGGCGGCACCCGCCCGCGGCCGGCCACGTCGACCGCGGTGCGCGCGAGCTCGGCGACGGTCACGTGGACATCGCAGAAGATGTAGCGCTCGCCCGGCCGGCCCTTCAGCGCCGCCAGCAGCTGCCCGCGGCCGATGCCGTCGCTGAACACCACGCCGCAGCCGCCCGGAGGCATCATGGGCAGCCGGCTCCGCAGCACCGGCCGCAACAGGTCGTCCTCGAAGGAGGCGGTGCCCGGCGGGCCCGGGCCGTACACGGCCGAGGGATTGACGATCACGACATCGAGCTCGCCCTCCGCGCCGGCGAGGGCGACGCGCTCGGCCTCCTGCTTGGAGCGCTCGTAGGCCGTGCCCTTGGGGTAGTCGGCGACCACCGACTCGTCGAAGCTCCCTCCCGGCTCGGCGTGGAACACGTCGATGGTGCTCGTGTGCACGAGCCGGGTGGCCCCGGCCGCACGGGCCGCCTCGACCACCGTCCGCGTGCCATCGACGTTGACGCGCCCGAACGCGGCCGGGTCCGCGAGCCATTGCTCGGGCAGCCCCATCGCGTTGAACACGATCTCGCGGCCCTGCGCCGCGCGCGCCACGGACGCCGGGTCCGTGACGTCGCCGCGCACCAGCTCGGCGCCCGGCGGCACGATCTCCGCAGCCCGCTCCGGATCGCGCACGAGCGCGCGGACCTCGTGTCCCTCGGCGAGCAGCGTGCGCGCGGTGGCATGCCCGACCTTCCCCGTCGCTCCGGTGACCAGCGCGCGCATCGCCGCGGCAGCCTACGCGCTCACGGGCCTTGCGGCTCCGAGCGCCTCAGCAGCGCGGCCACGTCCGCATCGTCGACCTGCGAGAAGTCGTCGTAGAACTGGCCCACGGCGAGGAACTCCGGGGGCTCGACGAGGGCGACCGCGTAGGCCTCACACTCGTCGGCCAGCTCCCGGAACCCGGGCCCCGAGGCCACGGGCACCGCCATCACCAGGCGCGCCGCGCCCGCGCGCCGAGCCGTCGCCAGGGCGACGGCCATCGAACGGCCGGTGGCCAGGCCGTCGTCGACGACCACCACCGGGCGGTCGCGCAGCGGCTCGCGCCCGCGGCCTGCGCGCAGCGCGAGAGCCTGGGCACGCGCCTGCTCGAGCTGCGCCGCGACCAGGTTCTCCGGCAGGCCCTCGGGCAGGGTCACGCCGTCCTCGCTCACGGCCCCGAGCGCGTACTCCGGCTGGCGCGGGTGCCCCACCTTGCGCACGACCAGCACGTCGAGCGGGAGCCCGCGGGCGGCCGAGACCTCGTGAGCCACGGGGACGCCGCCGCGTGCGAGCCCGAGCACCACTGCGCCCGGCTCGAGCGGCGGCAGGACCGACGCGAGGCGCCGGCCGGCGTCGGCGCGATCCGCGAATGGGCGCACGGGCGCCATCCCCGCCGACGCTACCGCGCTCCGGCGGGCGGCGGGGCCTTTTCCCGGGTCGGCGGCTCACGATATGGTCCGCGCCGCATGATCGGGGTGATCCTCTTCATCGGCTTCTGGGTCCTGGTCGCCGTCACGCTGTTGCTGATCGCCATCAGCGGCGGGCCGCGCGGCGCCCGCGAGCGCATGTTCCAGAGCCAGTCGCGCCGCGGCCGCCGGACCGCGGCCGTCGTGATCGTGATCGTGTGCCTGGCCTTCGGCGTGGCTCTGCCGGCCCTCGTGATCGCCAACGACGAGCACCAGGACAAGGCCGGCCGCGCCGACATCAAGCTCACGGCCGCCGAGACGCGCGGGCGAGAGCTGTTCGGCCACACCTGCAACCAGTGCCACACCCTGGCGGCGTCGAAGACCGTCGGCCGGGTCGGGCCCAACCTCGACGACCTGCGGCCGCCGAAGTCGCTCGTGCTCAACGCGATCGAGCAGGGCCGGGCGCGCGGAGTCGGGCGCATGCCCGCCGCGCTGCTCCAGGGCCAGGACGCCCAGGATGTCGCCGCGTACGTCTCCAAGGTCGCGGGGCGCCAGTAGCAATGGACCCGAAGCGCGCCACCGAGCTCCTGCAGGCCCAGCGCTCGCGTATCGAGCACGCGCTCGCGGAGCTCGACCCCAGCCCCCCGGACGAGCTCTCGAGCGTCGACCAGCACGTGGCGGACGAGGGCTCCGAGCTGTTCGACGAGGAGCGCGACGCCGGCCTCGCGGAGCGGCTCCGCGAGGAACTCGCCGCGGTCGAGCGCGCCGAGCAGCGCCTGATGCTCGGCACCTACGGCCTTTCGGTGGACAGCGGCGAGCCCATTCCCGACGACCGGCTCGAGGCGATTCCCTGGGCCGAGCGCACCGTCGAGGAACAGAGCCGCTACGACCAGGGCGGCTGAGTCCCGCAAAGACCGGGATCGCCGGCTCCATAACAACCTCGACAGCCGCGGATTTAAGGGCGCCCTGCTAGGGTGCCCGCCGTCCAAGACCGCTGAAATCCCCGGGGCCTGTACCGGGGAGCGGGGGAACCGGATGTTGGGGCGAACCGCAGACGGATTGCGGGGCGCGGCTCTTTCAGCGCCAGCCCGTCAGCTAACCCCGTAAGCACGAGAAAGAGGCATAGATGTCGGAGGCAACCGCCCGCGTCCCGCGGGCAGAACATCCACGCGCGCCCGCACGCCCGCGCCGGACGGTCACGATCACCGGCCGGCCCGACGGCCCGCCCCCGCGCCGGCCCGACAGCGTCGTGCGCGCCGCTCCACGCACGGACTCACTCCTCGCGGTGCGCCCGGCCCCACTCAGCGCCCGCCTCCCGCGCATGGTCGAGGTGAAGCGCCGCCGGCCGGCACCGTCGCCCCGCGAGCGCCTGGGCCCCCGCCCGGACCGCGTCGCCATGTGGGCGCTCCTGATGGCGGTTGCCCTCGTGCTCGTCGCGGCGACCTCGTCGCACGCGGCGCTGTAGAGCCGTTCAGAGCCCCCGCCCGCGCCATGTTGGCCGCGCGCTGAGCCGGGCTTTACCCGGCCGCGTATACCTGTAAGAACAGCCGCGCGCCCGCTTGCGCGGGCGTCGGGGCGCGGCTAGACTTATAAATAGTAAGAAGGCCACGATGAGTAAAGCCGGTCGGCCTCCCCGGGGCCGGGCCGGCGCCCAGAATGGGTTGGGTTGCCGACATGAAGAAGACGCAGATGAGCAGGTTCCACATCCACGACGACCTCACCGCCCCCGAGGGGTCGGTGCCGGTGCTGAAGGGCGCGCTGGCCACCGGTGGTCAGCTGCCGAATTTCCTCGGCGTGCTTGCGGGGTCTCCCGCCGCGCTGCGCGCGTACGCGCGCTTCCGCTCCGAGCTTCGCCACGGCAAGCTCGAGCTGCGCACGCTCGAGCGAATCGCGCTGGCGGTCGCCGACCACCATGGCTCGGAGCCGGGGATCGCCCTGCACGGACGCACGGCCCGGGCCGCGGGCCTGGGCATCGACGAGGTCGAGCTGGCGCGCGAGTTCGACAGCCGCGACGAGCGCGAGGCCGCACTGCTGCGCTATCTCGAGGCGCTCGTCGAGGGTCGGCGGCGGCCGCCGATGCATCTCCACGAGGAGGCGCGCGAGGCCGGCTGGACCGACGAGCAGATCCTCGAGGCGATCGCCTATGCCTCGCTGGAGACCTTCACCGCGATGGTCAACGTCGCGGGCGAGGTACCGGTCGACGGATCGGACGAGGAGAGCCGCACGCGTAAGCTGCGCGCCGCCTAGGAGACTGATGGGTGCACGGAGGGCACGGCAGGCGAAGGGTGTGAAGTCCGTCGCCTGCTGTCCCTACTACCACGAGGCGATCGAGCTGATCGGCAAACGCTGGACGGGCGCGATCGTCGGTGTCCTGCTCAACGCCCCCGCCGAGGGCCAGGGCGGTCTGCGCTTCACGGAGATCGCCCAGGCCGTGCCCGAGCTGTCGGACCGTCTGCTCTCCGAGCGGATGAAGGAGCTCGAGGCGCGCGGCGTCGTCGAGCGCACGGTGCTCTCGGGGCCGCCCGTGCACGTCGAGTACCGCCTCACCGAGATGGGCCGCGCGCTCGGACCCGCGCTCAGCGAGCTGCGCGACTGGGCCCGGGAGTGGCTCGACCGGGACGACGCCGACCCGGGGCCGCCGTCGGCTCGGGCGACGGCCGCGACTCACTAGCGAATCCAGCTAGAGTCGCCGCTTTCCGACACGCGAGCACGGAACGGAGGACCCCGTGGCTGACCAGCCCATGACCGCCGACGACGTCAAGGCGTTCGTCGAGGAGCGGCGCATCCGCTTCATCCGCTTCTGGTTCACGGACATCCTGGGACAGCTGAAGTCCTTCTCGATCAACGCCGCCGAGCTGGACGACGCGTTCGAGGGCGGCATGGGCTTCGACGGTTCGTCGATCACCGGCTTCAACGCGATCGAGGAGTCGGACATGATCGCCCAGCCGGACCCCGCCACCTTCGCCGTGCTCCCCTGGCGTCCGGAGGAGGCCGGCGTCGGCCGCATGTTCTGCGATGTGCTCACGCCGGAACGCACTCCCTACGAGGGCGACCCGCGCCACGTGCTGCGCCGTGCCGTCGAGCGCGCCGCCGCAATGGGCTTCGACCAGTTCAACGTCGGCCCCGAGTTGGAGTACTTCTACTTCCGCAACAGCAAGTCGACCGAGGTCCTCGACGAGGGGGGCTACTTCGACCTCACGACCCTGGACGCCGGCTCCGACCTGCGCCGCGAGACCGTGCTCGCGCTCGAGCAGCTCGGGATTCACGTCGAGTACACCCATCACGAGGTCGGCCCGTCCCAGCACGAGATCGACATGCGCTACGCCGACGCGCTCAAGATGGCGGACGACTGCATGACGTACCGCATCACCGTGAAGGAGTACGCGATGAAGTACGGCCTGCACGCGACGTTCATGCCCAAGCCGCTGTTCGGCGAGAACGGCTCCGGCATGCACACCCACCAGTCGCTGTTCCACGAGGGCCGAAACGCGTTCTACGACGCCGACGACCAATACTTCCTGTCGGAGACCGGCAAGGCGTTCATCGCCGGCCAGCTCAAGCACGCCCGCGAGATCTGCTCGATCTTCGCCCAGTGGGTGAACTCCTACAAGCGCCTGGTCCCCGGGTTCGAGGCGCCGGTGTACGTCGCCTGGTCACGCCGCAACCGCTCCGCACTGGTGCGCGTCCCGCTGTACCACCCGGGCAAGGAACAGGCCACGCGGATGGAGCTCCGTTGTCCAGACCCAGCGTGCAACCCCTATCTCACCTTCGCGGCGCTGCTGCAGGCCGGCCTGGAGGGGATCGAGAAGGGCTACGAGCTCCCCGAGCCGATGGAGAAGAACCTCTACCACCTCTCCCCCGACGACCGGAAGCGCCTCGGCATCGAGCAGCTGCCCGAGACGCTCGGCGAGGCGATCGAGATCACTTCGGAGTCCGAACTGGTGCTGCGCACGCTCGGCGAGCACATGTTCAACCGCTACGTCGAGATCAAGCGGCAGGAGTGGGAGGACTACCGCGTGCAGGTCACGCCGTGGGAGCTGGAGCGCTACCTGCCGGTCATCTGAGCGTCGTGCGATAGTGGCATCGCCATGACCGCTGCATGGCCGGTCCGCCGCCTGCTGGCGGCCCTCGCAGTTGCCGCGGCCTACTACGGCGCCGCGAAGTTCGGCCTGGCGCTGGCGTACGAGAACAGCAGCGTGACCGCGGTGTGGCCCCCGACGGGCATCGCGCTCGCGGCGCTCCTGCTCGGCGGCTACCGCCTCTGGCCGGGTATCGCGCTCGGCGCCTTCCTCGCCAACGCGTGGACCGGGGTGCCGCTGGGGACGGTGTTGGCGATCACGCTCGGCAACACGCTCGAGGCGCTGGCCGGGGCGTACCTCCTGCAGCGATTCACGGGCTTCGATCCGCGGCTCGAGCGGGTCCGCGACGTGGTCTCGCTGACCGTCGTCGCGGCGATGCTGAGCACGCTGATCAGCGCCACGATCGGCGTGGCGGGCCTGCGGTTGGGCACGGACCTCCCGACCGATCGGATCGCGGAGACCTGGCGCACCTGGTGGCTTGGCGACATGGCCGGCGACCTGATCGTCGCCCCGTTCATCCTCGTCGCGGCGCTGCACCTCCGCCGTGGGCTTCGGCGGCCTCGGCGGCTCGGCGAAGCGGCCGTCCTCGGCGTGACGCTGGCGGGGCTGAGCACGCTCGCGTTCTCCCAGACCACGCCGGTCGCCTACGTCGTGTTCCCCTGCCTCATATGGGCCGCGCTGAGATTTCGGCATGTCGGGGCGACAACCGCCAGCCTCGTGGTCGCCGGGGTGGCCGTGGCCTTCACCGCGAACGGCGAAGGACCCTTCGTCCAGGCCTCCGGGGACAACAGCCTGCTGCTGTCGCAGACCTTCGTGAGCGTGGCGGGCCTGACGGCGCTGCTGCTCGCGGCGGTCGCCACCGAGCTCGCCCGGGCCGAGCGGGCGAGCGCGATCCAGCGCCGCCGCCAGGCGCTCGAGATCAACGACGGCATCATCCAGGGCCTGGTGATCGCCTCCTACCAGGTCGAACGGGGCGACGGGAACAGCCGCGCGGTCATCGCCGACACGCTGCGTAAGGCCCGGCAGCTGGTCGACCAGCTGCTCGACGAGGCGCACGAGGACGTGGAGCCC
>JAWVFS010000263.1:0-21594 GCA_033855795.1 Solirubrobacteraceae bacterium
ACTTCTACCCTTCGATCGCCTCCGGCATCAGCCGCCGCGTGTACAAGCTCACGCAGTCCTGGGTCCACGTGCTGATCACGCACGGCTTCCTGCGTTCGCTCGCGCGCCTCGACCTCGCCGAGTCGAAGGTCGGGCGCTTCGCCGCGACCTCGGAGGCGTCGTCGCGCTTCGAGGACGTGCCCGATCCACCGCACCAGGACGACGCGGCGCCCCAGCCGGCCGCGAGGGACTGAGGCATGGGCCGCCCGTTCGTTCACCGCCTCCGTGTGCGCTACGCCGAGTGCGACCGCCAGGGCGTGGTCTTCAACGCGCACTACTTCGCCTACTTCGACCTGGCGATGACCGAGCTGTGGCGGGCCGCGATGGGCCGCTACGACGCGATGATCGAGCGGGGCATCGACATGGTGGTGGCGGAGGCTCAGGCGCGCTTCCTGGACTCCGCCCGCTTCGACGACGAGATCGACCTCGAGGTCGCGGTCGAGCGCCTGGGCACCACCGGGTCGACCACCCACCACCGGGTGGTGCGCGACGGCGACGTCCTCGTGGAGGGCGCGCTGCGCCACGTGTTCGTCGACCCCGAGACGCTCGAGAAGACGCCGATCCCGGACTGGCTGCGCGAGGCGCTGGAGCCCTACCGCGTCACGCCGCCGGATGCGCGCCCATGAGCTCTCGCATCTTTGCGCGGTCATGGACGGCGGAGATGCGGCGAACGGTGCCCGAGCGCGAGCGCATGACGAGCGACTCGGTGGTGGCGCCCCCCGGGCCGCGGAAGCGCACGCCGTCGAGGACGTCGCCGTCGGTCACGCCGGTGGCGGAGAAGAAGCAGTCCTGGCCGGAGACGAGGTCGTCGCTGCTGAGTACGCGATCGAGGTCGTAGCCGGCGTCCACGGCCGCCGCCCGCTCCTCGTCGTCGCGCGGCCACAGGCGGCCGAGGAGCTCGCCGCCGATGCACTTCAGCGCGGCGGCGGAGATCACGCCCTCGGGCGTACCGCCGATGCCCCACAGCAGGTCGACCGGACGGTCGTCGCTCACGGCGAGGAGCGCGGCCGACACGTCGCCGTGGGGGATCAGCCGGACGCGAGCGCCGGCCTCGCGGATCGCCCGGATGCCCTCCTCGTGCCGGGGCCGGTCGAGGCACACGACCATGATGTCGTTGACGTCCGTGCCCTTGCGCTCGGCCACGAGCCGGACGGTCTCCCCCAGCGGCCGCTCGAGGTCCAGCAGGTCCGCGATCTCCTCGCCGCCGGCCAGCTTCTCCATGTACACGCAGGGCCCGGGGTCGAACATGGTTCCGCGCTCCGACAGCGCGATGACCGCGAGCGCGCTGGGCATCCCCAGGGCCGCGAGCGTCGTACCCTCGAGCGGGTCGACGGCGATGTCGACCTGCGGCGGCGATCCGTCGCCGATCGACTCGCCGTTGTAGAGCATCGGCGCCTCGTCCTTCTCCCCCTCGCCGATGACGACGATGCCGTCCATCTGGACCGAGTCGAGCACGTAGCGCATCGCGTCCACGGCCGCCTGGTCCGCCGCCTCCTTTTCGCCCATCCCCACCAGGCTCGAGGCCGCCACCGCGGCGGCCTCCGTGACGCGGACGAGCTCGAGGGCCAGGTTGCGATCCGGCCGCTGGCGCGTGGGGTCCGGGCTCACATCACGCCGGGCGGCTTGCGCACCGCCTCGGTCTCCTTCACGCGCTGCATCGCCCCGACGATGATCACGATGCTCGCCACCAGCGCGAGGTACCACCCAAAGCTGAACGAGATCGTGTCGCGCGGGTCGCCGGGTCGGACGATGAACCCGAGGACGAGGACGAGGACGAGCGCGGTGATGCCGGAGATCGCGGTCAGCTCGCCGCGCGGCCAGGAGAGCTGGTGCTCGCGCACGACGATCCAGGCCAGGATGAACGGGGCGGCGGCACCGAGCAGGAAGAGGAAGCGCGACACGCTGTGCGCGTCCCAGGCGGAGAAGTCGCCGTGGCGGCCGTTGATCATCGAGTTGGAGTTGCTGCTGTCGGTCGAGTACCAGGGCAGGAACACGGAGATCGCGAGCAGCAGCCCGCCGACGCACGCGATGATCTCCCCCCGTTGGAGCTTCTCGAAATGCACGTGGCGAGCCTATACCACGCCTCGAGGGCTCGGTGGCGGTTTGAGACGCTCCACGCTGCCGCAATGGCCGGCGTGCGCTGGGCCCTGACGCTGCCGTTCGCGGGCGTCCACCCGGCCGACCACGGACCCCTCCTCCGGCCCGGCGAGCCGGTGGCGGATCGCGTCCGCGGATAGCCTGCGCCGCATGCAGCTGCGCCGCTTGGACCCGGATCCCGCGGAGGTGACGCCGCTCGAGGTCGCGCAATCGTTGCAGCCGGCGGCGCATGCGCCGGCCGAGCGGCCCTACCTGTTCGCCAACATGGTCGCCAGCGCCGACGGCCGCGCGACCCTCGCCGGCAAGTCGGGCGGCCTGAGCAACGAGGCCGACCGCGAGCTCTTCCACGCACTGCGCGAGCAGGTCGACGCCATCCTCGTCGGCGCAGGCACGCTGCGGGCCGAGCGCTACGGACCCTTCGTCCGCGACCCGGAGCGCCGCGCGCGCCGCGAGGCCGCGGGACTTGCGCCCAACCCGATCGGCTGCGTCGTCACCCGCAGCATGAACCTGCCCGACGACATCCCGCTGTTCGAGGACCCGGGCTCGACGATCGCCGTCTACACGTCCGCGGACGCCGAGCCGCCCGACGTGGCGGCGCGCCTCGAGGTCACGCGGCTGCCCGCGGAGATGCTCACGATGACCACGGTACTCGCGCGCCTGCGCGCCGACCACGGCGCGCGCTCGGTCCTGTGCGAGGGCGGGCCGACGATACTGGGCGCGCTCGTGACCGAGGGCCTGGTCGACGAACTGTTCCTCTCGCTGGCGCCGTGCCTCGTCGGTGGGCATGGCCTGAGCGTGGTCGAGGGCCCCGAGCTGCCCGAGCCGGCCGAGCTGGACCGCGCCTGGGTGCTGGAGTGCGACGGCGTGCTCTTCCTGCGCTACCTCGCGAAACGGTGAAATAAGCGCATCGCCGCTTGCCGGGGCGGGTAGGGTTCGCGAACACCGGAGCTGCCGTGTAACACCGGCACGCGACAGGGGACGAAGGCCACCACGTGCCGCCCACCACCGCCACCACCGCCCCGGCGACCGACACCGACGCCCTCCTCGGCGGCCTCGACGTGGCCCGCGAGCGCACCCTCGCGCTGGTCGAGCCGGTGTGCGCCGAGGATCTCGAGCGCGTGCACTCGAAGCTGATGAGCCCGCTCGTGTGGGACCTCGGGCACATCGCCGCCTTCGAGGACCTGTGGCTCGTGCACCGCTTCGGCGGCGAGCCGATGCTGCGCGGAGACCTCGCGCAGGTCTACGACGCCTTTGAGACGCCGCGCTGGGAGCGTGGCGATCTTCCGTACCTGCGGTGCGCCGAGGCGCACGAATACCTGGCTGAGGTCCGTGTGCGCGTGCGGGAGCTCACCGAGGCTCAGGGGCCGGGCGACGGCCTGCTGCACGAGCTTGTGATCCGCCACGAGCACCAGCACCAGGAGACGATGTTGCAGACGCTCATGCTCGCGCGCATGCGCGACTACGATCCCCGCTGGCGCGTCGAATCGCCCCCGGCGCCGCCCGGTCCGGCGCCCACCGGCCTCGAGCTGGTCGACGTTCCGGCCGGCCCGTTCGAGCTCGGCGCCCCGGACGAGGGGTTCGCCTACGACAACGAGCGCCCTCGCCATCTGGCGGACGTCGACGGGTTCCGGATCGGACGCACGCCGATCACCAACGCGACCTTCCGCCACTTCGTCGAGGGCGGCGGCTACCAGCGCCGCGAGTGGTGGACCGACGAGGCCTGGCACTGGAAGGAGCAGTACGACATCACCCACCCACTGCACTGGACGGACGACGGGCGAGAGTGGCGAGTCGGGGGCCACCTGCCGCTCGACCCCAGCAAGCCCGTCGTCAACGTGTCCTGGTTCGAGGCCGACGCCTTCGCCAGAGCGCACGGGATGCGCCTCCCGACGGAGATGGAGTGGGAGAAGGCGGCGACCTGGGACCAGGAGACGGGCGCCACGCGGCCCTACCCGTGGGGCGTCGAGCCGCCGACCGCGGAACGCGCGAACCTCGATCAGTTCGCCTTCGGGACACACCCTGCGACCGCGCACCCGGAGGGCGCCTCTCCGAGCGGCTGCCTCGGAATGCTGGGCGACACCTGGGAGTGGACGAGCAGCCGCTTCGAGGGGTACCCGGGCTTCCGCGCACACCCCTACCGCGAGTACTCCGAGGTGTTCTTCGGCGGCGACTGGCGGGTGCTGCGCGGCGGCTCGTGGGCCACCTGCGCGCGCGTCGCGACCCCGACCTTCCGCAACTGGGACCACCCCCAACGCCGGCAGATCTTCGCCGGCATCCGGATCGCGAGCGACGCGTGAACCCGCTCGCCGAGCTGACCGACGGGCATCCGGACATCCGGATCGACGTGCACGTCGGGGATGGAGACGGGGCGGAGCGGCGCCTCGCCGACGATGCGCTCGACGGACTCACCCGGCCGTTCAAGGAGATTCCGCCCAAGCACTTCTACGACTCGCGCGGCTCGCAGCTCTTCGAGCACATCTGCGAGCTGCCCGAGTATTACCCCACGCGGACGGAGATGGCGATCCTGGCAGCGTCGGCGCCGGCGATCGTCGACGCGGTCAGGCCCGTCGAACTGGTCGAGCTCGGCTCGGGCGCCACCGCCAAGGCCCGGTTGCTGCTGGACGCGTTCAACGGCGGTGCGCGCCGCTACGTCCCGGTCGACGTGTCCGAGCGCATGGTGCGCGAAGCCGCCGTGGCCCTCGTCGACGAGTACGAGAGCATGGAGGTCCACGGCGTCGTGGGCGACTTCCAGCGTCACCTCGACCGCGTGCCGCCGCCCGTCGAGGGCGAGCCCCGTCTCGTGGCGCTCCTCGGCGGCACGATCGGCAACTTTCCTCCGGGCACCCGGCGCTCGCTGCTGCGCGATGCCGCCGCGCTCCTCGGCCCCGACGACGCCTTCCTGCTCGGCACCGACCTGGTCAAGGACCCCGCCATCATCGAGGCCGCCTACGACGACGCGCAGGGGGTCACTGCCGAGTTCAACCGCAACGTCCTGCACGTGATGAACCGCGAGCTCGGTGCGGACTTCGACCCCGACGGCTTCGAGCACATCGCGTTCTTCGACCGCCGCCGCGAATGGGTGGAGATGCGCCTGCGTGCGCAGCGGCCGATGACCGTGCGCGTCGCGGACCTCGATCTCCAGGTCGAGTTCGCCGCGGGCGAGGAGCTGCGCACCGAGATCAGCGCGAAATTCACCCGCGGGCGGCTGGAGCGCGACTACGCCGCCGCGGGCCTCGAGCTCCGCGGCTGGTACACCGATCCCGAGGAGCTGTTCGCGGTCACCCTGGCCGCCCGGGCGCGATAGGCTCCCGCGCCGCGATGCAGGTCGAGGGGTCCAGCACGATCGTCTTCGGCGGAGCCTCCGGGCTCGGCGAGGCCAGCGCACGCCGCCTGCACGAGCACGGCGCGCGCGTCACGATCGCCGACCTCAACGAGGAGAAGGGCGGCGCCCTGGCCGACGAGCTGGGCGACGAGGCGAGCTTCGTCCGGACCGACGTGACCCAGGCCGACGAGGTCGAAGCGGCCGTGGCCGCCGCGGCCGAGGCCGAGGGCGGCCTGCGCATCAACGTCTGCTGCGCGGGCGTCGGCTGGGCCGAGAAACTCGCCGGCAAGCGCGGGCCGCACCAGCTCCAGCCGTTCGAGACCGTGATCGGGATCAACCTCATCGGCACCTTCAACGCCCTGCGCTTTGCCGCCGTCGCCATGCTCGGCAACGACCCGAACGCCGAGGGCGAGCGCGGCGTGTGCGTCAACACCGCCTCGGCGGCGGCCTACGACGGCCAGATCGGCCAGCTCGCCTACGCGGCCTCGAAGGGCGGGATCGTGGGAATGACGCTGCCGGCCGCCCGCGATCTCTCCTCGTCGGGCATCCGCGTGGTCACGATCGCGCCGGGCCTGTTCAACACGCCGCTGTTCGGGCTCCTGCCGCAGGAGCAACGTGACGCTCTGGGCGCCACGGTGCCCTTTCCCAACCGCCTCGGCGAGCCACCCGAGTTCGCGCAACTCGTCCAGTCGATCGTCGAGAACCCGATGCTCAACGGCGAGGTCATTCGGTTGGATGGGGCGCTTCGCATGGCGCCGCGGTAACAGTCGCTGGTCGCTAGTCGCTGGTCGCTAGAGCTAGCTCCGTTGCCGCATCGTCTTCCCACGACGTCGACCATCCAGTCCTCCCCGGTCGCGGCACGTGGCGTGGCGCTGAAGTAGGGTCGCAGCGTGGCCGCCCTGCCCGACAGCGCCCGCGAGGTCGTCGAGTCCGGCGCGCTCGCGAACCTGGTCACATTGAACCCCGACGGCTCGCCCCAGCTCAGCTGCGTGTGGGTCGGGATGGACGGCGACGAGATCGTCTGCGCGCACCTGCCGCGCAACCGAAAGGTCCAGAACATCGAGCGCGATCCGCGGGTCGCGCTGTCGATCGAGGCCGAGGGCATGAGCCACGGTGCCCTGAAGCACTACCTGGTCGTCTACGGGAACGCCCGGATCACCGAGGGCGGAGCGGCCGATCTGCTGCAGCGCCTCGCGCACACCTACCTCGGCCCCGATGCCGTCTTCCCCGGGATGCCGGATCCACCGCCCGGGTACATCACGCGCATCACGGTGGATCGCGTGGGCGGCGTGGGTCCCTGGGCGCAGTAGGCGGTGGCCGAGGCCCTCTCCCCCAGCGATCGCTCGTCGCTGGCCGCCGAGCGCGGGCCGGTCAACATGGCCGTGGGGGCGGTGCTCGTGTTCGAAAGCGGGCGGGGGCTGGACTACGACGCGGTGGCCGAGCGGCTGCGAACACGGCTGCACCTGATCCCGCGCTACCGCCAGCGGCTGGCCTCCCCGGTGCCCGGCGTCGCGCAGCCCGAGTGGGTGGACGACGAGCACTTCGACCTGCGTTGGCACGTGCGACACGTCGCCCTGCCGCCGCCCGGCGGCGACGCCGAGCTTGCCGCGTTCGTGGGCTCGGAATTCTCCCGCAAGCTCGACCGCGATCGCCCACTGTGGGAGCTCAACGTCGTCGAGGGTCTCGCGCGCCGCCGCGTGGCGCTCGTGCCGCGCATGCACCACGCCCTGGTCGATGGCATCGGTGCGATCGACGTGGGCACCGTGCTGCTCGATCCCTCGCCCGAGCCGATCGACATCCCGCCACCCGAGGGCCCGTGGGAGCCGCAGGCCTACGACCGCCGCCGGCACCTCGCGCGCCTGGCCGCAACGCCGTTCGTGCGCGCCCAGAAGATCGTGCTCGACACCGCAACGCGCGCACTGGACACCAGCCCACGCCGCGCCGCGGAGGACCTGCGCGGGGCCACCGAGCTCATGACGGAGCTGGCCCGCAACCGTCCCCAGGCACCGATGACGCCGTTGAACGAGCCGATCTCCCCCAACCGCCGCTACGCCGTTGCGCGCGCCTCGCTCGAAGAGCTGAAGGCGGCCGGGAAGCAGGCGGGCGGAACGGTCAACGACGCGCTGCTCGCGGTCGTCGCCGGCATGCTGCGCCGCTACCTCGAGGCGGCCGGGCTGGCGCTCGACGCCCCACCGGTGGCGCTGGTTCCCGTGAGCGTCCGGCGCGAGGACGAGCGCGGCGAGCTGGGCAACCGCATGTCGACCGTGTTCGTCGACCTGCCGATGGCCGAGCCCGACCCGCTGACCCGGCTGCGCCGGATCTCCGAGACCATGCGCGCGCTCAAGGAGTCCAGCGCCGTGCAGGCCGGCGCGCTGCTGGTCGGCGCCACCGGCTGGGCGCCTCCGCTCGTGTCGTCGGTGCTCGTGCGGGCGATGGGCGGCGTGCGCGCGTTCAACCTCGTGGTCTCCAACGTCCCAGGCCCGCAGCAGCCGTTCTACCTGGGCGGCTCGCGCATGCTCGAGGTGTTCCCGATCGTCCCGCTCAACCCGGTCAACCAGCGCCTCTCGGTGGGCATCGTCTCCTATGACGGCGGGGTGTTCTTCGGGCTGCTGGCCGACCGCGACCTCGACCCACCGGTGGAGGTCGGCGCGCAGGCACTCCAGTCGGCGCTCGAGGAGCTGGTCGAGGCCGCCGCGGCCGCCTGAGCCCGGGGTCGAACGTCCAGGCCCGGACCAGGGTTTCAAGCGTGCACGCTCGGGGCACCGATGCACGACCGAGAACGCATGCGCTCCACCGCCCTCCGTGTCGCGCCGGTCCTCGTCGCCGCTGCCCTGGCCGGTTCGGCGGCGTTGCCCGCCCCTGCGCTGGCCGTCGCCACCTGTACCGGCGCCGGCTCGCATCCCACCCCCGCCCGCACGGCGTCAGTCTCGCGGACCACGCTCTGCCTGCTCAACCGCCAGCGCACCCAGCACGGCCTGGGCGCCCTGCGCTCGAACCCCCGACTCGCGCTCGCCGCCTGGCGCCACAGCCGCGACATGGTCGTCCACAACTTCTTCGCCCACGGCGACGTCCTCGGCCGCCTGTCGCGCGCCGGCTACTTCCGCCGCCGGCACTCCTGGTCGGTCGGCGAGAACATCGCCTGGGGCGCGGGCTCCAGCGCCACACCAGGGGCGATCGTCTCGATGTGGATGCACAGCCCGGGTCACCGGGCGAACATCCTCAACGGTCGCTTCCACGAGATCGGCGTGGGGCTCGTGACGGGAGCGCCCGTACCGCGCGTGCGGGGGGCCGCGACGTACACGACGGACTTCGGTGGGTAGGCGAAGCGCCGCGGCTACCGCGAAGCGGTACTAACGGCCCGAAGCAGCGGAGGGCCTGCTGTTTGCAGGCCCGGAGCTGCGCGGGCGGGAGGGTGGCGAAGCCACCCGGTTACGTTCGCCGTGGTGGGCGGAGGCTCGTTGTTTACGAGCCGGAGCCAGTGCGGCAAACCCGAAGCCAGGAGGGCGGCGAAGCCGCCCGGTCACCGGGCCCTAGTTCAGCCGCTCGACGATCATCGCCTGGCCCATCCCGCCGGCGACGCACATCGTCTCGAGGCCGATCGTCTTGTCGAGCGTCTCGAGGTCGTTGAGGAGCGTGGTCATGATGCGCGCCCCGGTCATCCCGAACGGGTGGCCGAGCGCGATCGCGCCGCCGAATGGGTTGAGCTGCTCGTCGTCGATCCCCCACTCCTCCTTGCACGGCACCACCTGCGCGGCGAAGGCCTCGTTGAGCTCGATCACGTCGATGTCCTCGATCTTCATGCCCGCCTGTTCGAGCACGCCCCGCACCGCCGGGAGCGGGCCGAGTCCCATGATCTCGGGCCGGATCGCGGCCACGGCCGAGGCGACGATGCGGGCCTTCGGCTTGAGCCCGAGCGCGTTGGCCTTCTCGTCGGACATCACGAGCACGGCGGCGGCGCCGTCGTTGAGCGGGCACGCGTTGCCGGCCGTCACGGTCCCGTCCTCCTTGAAGGCCGGAGGCAGCTGGGAAAGCTTCTCCAGGGTCGTGCCGGGACGCGGGCCGTCGTCCTTCGTCATCGTGCCGGCCTCGACCTGGACCTCGTTGCCCTCCTTGTCGGTCTCGGTCGCCGCCGGCGTCTCGACGGGGACGATCTCCTTGTCGAAGTGGCCGGACTCCTGGGCGTCCACGGCACGGTTCTGCGACACGACCGCCCACTCGTCCTGCGCCTCACGGCTGACGCTGCAGCGCTCGGCCACGTTCTCGGCGGTGAGACCCATCGGGATGTACACGTTGTAGACCGAGTTCTCCGAGCCGTCGAGCTTGGGATGGAACTCGAAGTTCGACCCACCGCCCGCGCGCGAGACCGCCTCGACGCCCGAAGCGACGTACTGGTCGCCCTCGCCCGCCTGGACGGCGTGAAACGCCATGCGCAGGGTCTGCAGCGAGGAGGCGCAGAAGCGGTTGACCGTCGTGGCCGGCACGTGGTGGTCGATACCGGCGAGCAGGCCGGCATTGCGGCCGATGTTGTAGCCCTGCTCACCCTCGCCGAACCCGCAGCCCATCATGATGTCCTGGGTCTCGCCGAAGTCGACGTCGGGGTTGCGCTCGACCAGGGCCTTCAGCGGCACCGCGGCCAGATCGTCGGCGCGAACGTGGCGGAGGGACCCCTTGACCGCGCGCCCGATCGGGGTGCGGATGGCGTCGACGATTACGGCTTCAGGCATGGATGCGGTCTCCTTGGTCGGGCGGGAAGGCGCCGAATCCTATGCGCTTCGCTAGCTTTGCAGTCCCGCCGGAACCACATGGAGGTAGGGATGACCGTTCGACGCGCCGCGTGCGCCCTCGTCCTCGGGGTGGCCGCGGCCGCAACATTTTCGGGCGCGGCTAGCGCCGCCGTGTCCGTGACGAGCTTCAGCGTCACGCCGTCGACCACCCAGGCCGGCGGCCACCCGAACCTCGTGGTCGATACCTCCCTCGCGTCGAATCCCGACACCGACGACGTGAAGTCCCTGAACGTGGTCCTGCCGCAGGGCCTGGTCGGCGATCCGCGCTCCGCGGGCCGCTGCTCCCAGTCGGCCTTCACGGCCGATGCATGCCCGGCCGACTCGAAGGTGGGCATCACCACGGTCACCGCGACCCTCCAGACTCTGGGATCGAGCACGGATTCCCCCGGCGACGTGTACAGCCTGGCGCCGCTCGGGTCGGAGCCGGCGCGCCTGGGCATCATCGTCCGGCCGGCTCTTGGCCCCATGTCATTGCAGAAGCTCTTCCTGCAGTCCCCGGTGACGGTCGGGCCCAGTACCAACTTCGGCCTGTCGACCACGTTCGACAATCTTCCGCGCCAGGTGAGCGGCTTCGACATCCGCACCGACCGGCTCAAGCTCACGCTGTTCGGCCAGGTGGCCCACGGCCCGTTCATCAGCAACCCGACCTACTGCCACTCGGCGATTGCCAACACGACCATCACGTCCTACGACGCGCCGGGCTCCTCGTCGGCCTCGGCCGGGTTCACGCCGACCGGGTGCGACCGCGTGCCGTTCGCTCCGCTGCTCCAGGGCTCCGTCGTGACGACGGCCGGCGCGACCCCGAGCAAGCCCGTGGGCGTGCAGACGACGATCGCGCTGCCCGCCGGCCAGGCCAACCTCCGGACCGCGGTGGTCCGCCTGCCCAGGACGTTGTCTTCGAACACCGCCGTCCTGAGCGGGGCCTGCACGCTCGAGCAGCAGGCGTCGGCGAGTGGATGCCCGGACTCGAGCCGCGTCGGGAGCGCCCGCACGGTGTCCCCGTTGCTCGCCGCACCCCTGGGCGGCAAGGTGTTCCTGGCGGCCACCACCACCGGCCTGCCCAAGCTGCTGGTCGTGTTCACCGGCGCCCTGGCGCTCAAGCTCGACGGAAACGTCGACATCTCCAATGGTGTGGCCACGACCTTCGACGGCCTGCCCGACGTCCCACTGTCGAGATTCGACCTCACTCTGGATCGCTCGAGTCGCCTGCTCACGAGCGACAGCGACCTGTGCCGCCCCGGCGGTGCCGTGGTCGCGTCGGCGACGCTGACGGCCCAGTCCGGCCGCGTGCTCAACATCAACGCCCCGCTGCCGTCCGTGGGCTGCGGCCGCGCCACCAAGCCCAAGGGGAGCGTGTCCCTGAGCTTCCGTCGCGGCGTCGGCACGCTGCGCGCCAGCTTTGCCGCCGGACGCGGCGCCGGGCTGCTGCGCAAGCTCCGGCTCGGGCTGCCGAGCGGCGTGACCGGCCCGAGCGGCGGGCGCGGGCTCGCGCGCGTCGTCGTGACGGCCGGCGGCAGGCGGGTCGCCAAGCGCCTCCTGAAGCTGCGTGGCCGCACGCTGGCGGTCGACCTCGGCCGGCGCGGCGGAGCGATCACCCTCAACGTGCGCTGGATCGGCCTGACCCCGGGCGCCTCGCTGGCCCGGCGGCTGTCGTCGGCGCGCACGCGCCGCAGCCTGCGGCTTACGTTCGTCCCGCGCCTGACGGACACGACGGGCCGCGGCACCACGCTGCGCCTGCGCGTGCGGCCGAGCTAGCGGCCCTGCGGCTTTTTCAGGTCCCCGCCGCCTTCTTCCAGGCGGCGACCTTCCACGTGCCGTCGATCTTCAGCAGCGAGATGTCGAGGAGAACCGTCGCGGCACCGGTCACGCGGACGGTGGCACTGCGGCCAGCGACCTGCACGCTCTTGGCCTGCGAGTTCACGCGCTCGGCCAGGGGTGCGAGGTCGCCACACAGCTGAGGCTGGGTGACGAGCTTGTGGCACTCGTCCAGCTTCTTGTTGGCGTAGGCCGTCATGTAGTGCGTGGCGGTGTCCCGAGCCTGCTCGGAGTCGGATTTCTCACCGCCGCCACAGCTCCCGAGGAGGAGGCCGCCGGCGACGATGACGGCGCTGGCCCTTCGCATGTCTCGTCTCCCTTCGCGTCGCTGGAAAGGCGGCAGCGTAGCCGAGCTCTGGGCCGGCCCGACGCGAAATGCTCGGCCTAGAGCCCGAGGTTCTGGACGCCCAGTTCGTCCCAGCCCAGGTGATGGGCGAGCTCGTGCCGCACGGTCCGCACGACCTGCTCGCGGAGCTCGTCGGGGTCGTGGCCGAAGTCGCGCCGCAGCGTGTCGCGGTAGATCACGATGCGGTCCGGGACGTTGTCCCGCGCGACCCCGTCCCCGTGGTACAGCCCGTACGCGCGGCGTCGGCGCCCGCCGTCGGAGATCACGACAGCCACGTTGTTCTCGAGCGCGTTCTGGGCCCATTCGGGCAACTCGTCGATGGCATCGCGCACCAGCTCCTCGAATTCATCGTCGTCGAACGGGTCGAGCTCGAGGAACTCCGACTCGTCGGGCTCGACGGCGAGATCGTCGCGCGCGAGGCGTTCCGAGTGCAGGACCAGGCGCTCGAAGTCCTGCTCGGACTCGGGGTCGTTCCAGTCGGCCAGCTTGAGCGCCAGCCACACGGTGGGGGCGCCGATCACGAAGGCCGCGGCCACGAACACCGCCGCGCCCTCGAGCAGGCGCAGCGGGAACGAGTCGCTGAAGCCCTGCGCCAGGGCGATGAACGTGAGGCCGAGGGACAAGGCGATCCCCGAGGCCCACATGACGCGGCGCAGCTGCGGCGTCACGGGAGAAACGATTCGGGCGTTGGCGGGATCATCCCGTTCAGGATCCCACAGCTGTCAGCGACGGGGCGTGAACGGCGGGGCTACAGCGTGCGCGCGATCACGAGACGCTGGATCTCGTTCGTGCCCTCGTAGATCTGCGTGATCTTGGCGTCTCGCAGGAAGCGCTCGACCGGGTATTCCTTGACGTAGCCGTAGCCCCCGAGCACCTGGATTGCCTCCACGGTGACGGCCATCGCCGTGTCCGAGCAGAACAGCTTGGCCATCGAGGAGTACTTGCCCATGTCGCGGTCCCCGCGATCCACCTTCGCGCAGGCCTGGTAGAGCAGCTCGCGGCCGGCCGCGCACTGCGTCTCCATATCGGCGAGCTTGAACTGGATCGCCTGGAAGGCGGCGATCGGCTTGCCGAACTGCTTGCGCTCCTTGGCGTACGCGGCGGCGTAGTCCGTCGCGCCCTGGGCGATCCCCAGGCCTTGTGCCGCGACGCCGAGGCGCGAGTGGTCCAGGGTGCCCATCGCGACCTTGAAGCCCTCGCCCTCGTTCCCGAGCAGGTTGTCGGCGGGCACGCGGACGTCCTCGAAGATCGGCTGGCCGGTGGGCGAGCCGCGGATCCCGAGCTTGTGCTCGAGCTTGCCGACCGAGAAGCCGGGACGGTCGGCCTCGACCACGAACGCGCCGATGCCGTGGGCATGACCGGCGTCCTTGTCGGTGACCGCGAACACGACGTAGAAGTCGGCGATGCCGAGATTCGTGATCCAGTTCTTGGTGCCGTTGATCACCCACTCGTCGCCGTCGCGCTCGGCTCGTGTGATCATGCCGCCCGGGTCCGAGCCCGCCTCCGGCTCCGACAGGGCAAACGCCGGCGTCCACTCGCCGGTTGCGCACTTCGGCAGCCAGCGCTGTTTCTGCTCCTCGGTGCCGAACAGGCGGATGGGCAGCGTGCCGAGCTCCTGCACCATGAGCATCAGCGCGCTGGAGGCGCACACCTTGGCGACCTCCTCGATCGCCATGTTGAGCATCAGCGCGCCGGTGCCGGTGCCGCCGTACTCGGTCTCGAATGGGAGGCCGAACAGGTCGTGCTCGGCGAAGAGCTCGCGTATGTCCTGCGGGTACTCCGCCTTCTCGTCGATCTCCGCGGCGCGCGGGGCGACTCGCTCCTGCGCGATCTGGCGGATCGTGTCGCGGAAGTCGACATGCTCCTGCGGGATCGTGTAGACGTCGGCGAGGGCCTCCATCGACCGCATCCTACTTGCGCTTGTGGTTCCTCCGGGGGTTTGCCGGAGGGGCCACTACACTCAGTCGCCCATGAGCCTCGGAGCCTCGCTCTTCCTCATCGCCGTGGGCGCGATCCTGCGCTACGCCGTTACGTGGCGCTCGTCCGACATCGACATCCCCGTCGTCGGCCTGATCCTCATGATCGTCGGGATCATCGGGTTGATCGTCTCGGTCGCCTACATGATCATGGCCGCGGACCGCCGCCGCGACGCGTCGGTGCCGCCGCCTCCCCCGCGCGACCGCGACCCGTACCGCTAGACGACTAGGCGGCCTGGCCGCTGCCGCCCGGCTGCGGCGCGCTTGGCTGCGGGCTCGGTGAGCCACCGCCTTGGGGGCGGTCCGAGATGCGGACCCACGCTTGGATCTTGCCGGCGCGGACGCCGAACGCCGTCCGCGCCTGGTTGCCGGTGCCGTCGCAGTGCTGGCCCGGGCGATCGACGAGGCGGAAGGTGGCGACGGTGAAGCCGGGCTGGGTGGCCGCGGACGTGCGCAGCAGCACCGCGCCGCACGGAAGACTCGCGTTGAAGTCGTGCACGGCGGCGCGGCTGGGCAGCTGCTCGGGCGGTGAGCCGTTCTGCACGACCGCCGGCAGCGCGAAGTAGGAGGTCGCGCGGTCGACGTCGGAAGCGCGCTGCGCGTCGGCCCAACCCCGGATCACCCGTACCGCGGCGGGGTCGGCCGGTCGACCGGTCTCCTCGAGGATCGGCCCCGAGGGCTGCGCCGGGGCGGTCTTGGCGCCACCCGTGGTGCCGGCGGAGGTCGACTTGGCCCCGCCGCCGCCGCACCCGGCGGCGAGCAGGGCCGCGGCGGAACCGAGCAGCGCAAGACGCGCACGCATGGCTGAATCATCGCACCGCGCTATCGTCGGCCCGATGGCGACGGCCACGTCAACGCGCCCGGCTCCGGCCGCCCCCGCCGGCGAGTACGAGCGCTTCGAGCGCGCGACCGCCGGCCTCGACCCGCCCTTCGCGCTCGTCGACCTGGAGGCGTTCCGGACGAACGCGACCGACATGCTGCGCCGCGCCGGCGGCACGCCGATTCGCGTGGCCTCGAAGTCCGTGCGCTGTCGGGCGCTGCTGCGCGCGGTCCACGAGCGCGATCCCGGCTTTCACGGCACCCTGGCCTTCACGCTTCCCGAGGCACTGTGGCTTGCGGGGCACGGCGTCCGCGACCTCGTCGTCGCCTACCCGACGGTGGACCGGGTCGCACTGCGCGAGCTGGCCGACCTGACCGCCAGCGACCCCGAGACCCGGATCTCGGTGATGGTCGACTCCCCGGCGCACCTCGACGTGATCGACGCTGCGGTCGGCCGCGACCGCCCGCCGCTGCGCGTCTGCCTCGACCTCGACGCGGGCTGGTGGCCGCTGGGGGGCCGGCTGAAGATCGGCGCCAAGCGCTCCCCGGTGCACACCCCGGAACAGGCGGCGGCGCTCGCCCGTGAGATCGGCGCGCGGTCGGGCTTCGCGCTGGTTGGGATCATGGCCTACGAGTCGCAGATCGCCGGGGTCGGCGACCGCCCGCCCGGCCAGCGCCTGCGGGCTGCCGCGATCCGCTTTGCCCAGCGCCGCTCGGCGCGCGAGCTCGCCGCCCGCCGCGCCGCGGCGGTGGCGGCGGTGCGCGAGGTGTCCGAGCTCGAGTTCGTCAACGGCGGCGGGACAGGAAGCATCGAGGGCACGACCGCGGAGGAAGCGGTCACCGAGGTGGCCGCCGGGTCGGGCCTGTACGGGCCGACCCTGTTCGACGCCTACACCAGGTTCAGCCCCCGCCCGGCGGCGATGTTCGCGCTGCCGGTGGTGCGCAAGCCCGCACCGTCGGTCGCAACGGTGCTCGGCGGCGGATACCTGGCGTCGGGGCCGGGCGACCCCGCGCGGCTGCCGCGACCGCATCTCCCGGCCGGCCTGCGCCTCGACGCACAGGAGGGCGCGGGCGAGGTCCAGACGCCGTTGCTCGGCGCACCCGCTCGCGACCTGCGGGTCGGCGACCGCGTGTACCTGCGTCACGCCAAGGCGGGCGAGCTGTGCGAGCGCTTCGACACGCTGCACCTCGTCGAGGACGAGCGCATCGTGGACGAGGTGCCGACCTACCGCGGCGAGGGCCGCTGCTTTCTCTAGTCAGCGCCTGACGCCGACCGTGATCGAGCCGTTGTAGCCGCCGGCGCTGCGCCGCGCCAGGTGCACCAGGGCCCGCGAGCCGCCGGCCTGGGAGTAGATGCCGTCGCTGCGGTTGGTCGTGTCCTGGAGCCCGTGCGCGCGGTACTTGGAGGTCCGGTACACCGCGCGGCTGGTGGCATCGGCGAAGAACAGCTGCCCGGTATGGACGACGGAGCCGCCCACATGGACCTTCAGGTGGATGTGCGGCGTGCGCCCGCGGTACCAGCCGGGGTAGATCGTGTCGAAGCGGACCCGGCCGTTGGCGTCGGACTTCTGGTGGCCGCGCAGGTAGCGCCTGCTGTTGTTCGGCGTGGCGTGGCCGCCGCCGCCCGAGGGCGGTGAGCTTCCGCTGTAGCCGGAGTAGACCCCGCCCGCGTCGGCGTGCCAGATCTCGACGTCAGCGCCGCTGATGGGCTTGCAGGTCGTGGCGTCCACCACGGTGATGTAGAGCGCGAGCGTCAGGCCGGGCCGGCCGTCCTTGATGTCTCTTCGAGTCAAACGATTCGAGATCCAGTACGGCCCCTCCGTGACCTCTCCTGTCAGGACGCAGGTCGCCGCGGCGGTGGCGTGCGGGGTCGCGACCGCGGCGCGCGCGAGGCCGGCCGACCCGCGGGCCGCGGCCCACACGACGCCCGCGCCCACCGCACCGAGGGTGACGAGCGCCTCGCGCCGGCGGAGCGTGTGCCTGGAGACGTCGAGGTCCTCGTCACTCATGCGGCGGACCGTATGGGGGCGCCGTAAGACGGCGCTAAGACGTCCGCCGGGCGGAGCTAAGAGGTTCGGGCGCCGACCGGCGCGCCCACCGGACCGAGCACGCGCTCGACGTGCGCGTTGGCGAAGAGGCCGGCGGGGTCGAGGCGGGCGCGCACGGCGGCAAAGCGGTCCCACTCCGGGTAGCGGTCGCGCAGCGTCGCCGCTGTCTGGAAATGGCGCTTCCCCCAGTGCGGGCGCCCGCCAAGGCCGTCCATGAGCTCCTCCACGGCGCGAAAGTAGGGCTCGAAGTCCATCCCCTCGAACGTGTGCACGGCGACGTAGGCGGTGTCCCGGTCGTGCGCCGGGCTCAGCAGCGCGTCGTCGCCTGCGACGAAGCGCAGCTCGATCGGGAAGTTGACGTGGAAGCCCCGCGCGTCGATCAGCTCGCGCACGCCGCGGACGGCGGCGGCGGCGTGCTCGCGCGGCAGGGCGTACTCCATCTCCGTGAAGCGCACGAGGCGCGGGCTCGCGAACACGCGGTCGGAGCGATCGAGGCGCGTCTGCGAGCCGGCGACGCGGGACACGAGCCGGTTGAGCTGCGGAATCTGGTCCGGGAAGCGGCGGCCCAGCCGGCACAGGGTCCCGAAGACGTGGTTGCCGAGCAGGATGTCCTCCGCCCACTCCCGCGCCCGGCCGGGCGGCGCGGGCAGCGCGTCCGCGCGGTTGTTCGTGCGGGTGAGCGCCAGCGGAGAGTGCGGGAAGGTGAAGAACTCGAAGTGCTCGTTTCCGTCGACCAGCTCGTCGAGCGCGTCGAGCGTCTCCTCGAGCGGGGCGGGGCGGTCCACGCCGCGCAGGGTGAACGCCGGCACGCACCGCAGCGTGACGGCGGTGATCACGCCGAGCGCCCCGAGGCTCACGCGCGCGGCGCGCCAGGCGTCGGTGTCCTGCTCGGCCGAGCAGCACACGACCTCCCCCTCTCCGGTCACGAGCTCGACCTCGACCACCTGCGAGGGGATGTTGCCGAGCCGGCGGCCGGTGCCGTGCGTGGCGGTCGCCATCGCGCCGGCGATCGACTGCACGTCGATGTCGCCGAGGTTCTCGAGCGCGAGACCGTGCCCGGCCAGGCCGGCGCTCAGCTCGTGGATCGTGATCCCGGCCTCCACGCGCACGAGTCCGCTCGCGCGGTCGACGTCGAGGACCCGGTCCATGCGGTCCAGGAGTAAGAGCGTCCCGTCGGTGGGCACGAGCTCGGTGAAGGAGTGCCCGGCGCCGGCGACCCGCACGGCCCGTCCGGCGCCGGCGGCGCGTCGGACGGCCGCGACGACGTCCTCGCGCGACTCGGGATGCTCGATCGCCGCCGGGACGCAGCTCAGCTCACGCGACCAGTTGCGCCACACGCCATCAGCGTACCTGCGCTGGAACCGCCCCCAGCGCACTAAGCTCCGGCGCGATGCCGCTTCGCCGCGCCGTCGCCGTCGCACTGGCGTGCGTCCTGACGTCCCTCGCCGCCGCCGCAAGCGCCGGCGCCGCCACGCCGACGCTGCGGGCGGGCGCCGGGCGCGCCGACATCACGCCGCCCACCGGCTACCCGATGATGGGCTGGGTCCGTTCGGACGCCAAGACGATCGGCCAGCACACTCGCCTGTTCGCGCGGGTACTGGTCCTCCAGCGGGGCGACCGCAAGGTGGCGCTGGTCGCCGAGGACCTCAACGGCATCGCCGGCGGCATGCTCAAGGCGGCCGCCGACCTCAACCAGGACCGCGGCTTCTCGCAGGAGAACGTGCTCGATTCGGCCTCGCACACGCACGCCGGGCCGACCGGCTACTACAACTTCAACACCTACAACACGACGTTCATGTCGCTGCACACGCCGACGGACTTCAACGTCACCGGCCAGATCGACCCGCAGCTCTACGGCTTCATGGTCCGGCGCCTCGCCCTCGCCATCCGCCGCGCCGACGACGACCTGGCGCCCGCCGCCGCCGGCTGGGGCCGCACACAGATTCTGGGGTTGACCGCGAACCGGAGCCTGGAGGCGCACCTCGCCGACCACGGGATCATCGAGCCGCCGGGTACGGGCCGCGTGAGCCAGGACCCGCTCGGGTACGCCGACACCATCGACCCGGACGTCCATGTCCTGCGCGTCGACAAGCTCGTCCACGGCCGCCGCGTGCCCATCGGGATCTGGACGACGTTCGCCGACCACGGCACCGTGAACAAGTCCACGTTCGTGTACTACAACGAGGACCACCACGGGTCCGCCACCCACGTCGTCGAGACCGCGCTCGGCGCGCAGGCGGCACAGACGCTGCGCGCCCTCCGGGGTCGCCGCCGCAGCCGCGCGCCTCGCCGGCTCCGCGGGGTACCGGCGGGCCAGGAGGTGGTCAACGTCTACGGCAACACCGACGAGGGCGACCAGTCCGCCGGTCTCACGCGCTCGGGACCCGCTGACGCCGACATGGTGGGACGCGTCGAGGCGCGCGCGATGTTGAGCGCCTGGCGCGCGGCCGGCCGCGCCATGTCGACGAGGCCGACGATCGAGGAGCGCTGGACGCGCGTCTGCTTCTGCGGCCAGGCGGTGCCCGGTGGCGCCGTCGACTCCTCGCCGGTCGTCGGCCTGCCGCTGCTGACCGGCTCCGAGGAGGGCCGCGGGCCGCTCTACGACGCGACCGGCACCGCCTACGAGGGCCAGACGTTCCCCGTCGACCGTGGCGCGCAGGGCGACAAGGACCAGGTGCTCGACACGAGCAGCTCGACCCCCCACGCCGTGCCGCTGGTGGCCCTGCGGATCGCCGACCGCGTGATCGTCTCGGTTCCCGGCGAGATGACCGTCGAGATGGGCCGGCGCGTGCGCAACTCGGTGCAGGCCGCCGTCGGGGGCTCCGGGATCAACGTCGCGATCATCTCCGGACTCGCCAACGAGTACCTCTCGTACTTCACCACGCCCGAGGAGTACCAGCGCCAGCACTACGAGGGCGGCTCGACGCTGTACGGGCGCTACGCCTCCAATCTCCTCCTCGCCTCACTGAGCGACCTCGCCGGACGCCTCGCCCACGGCCAGGCGGCGCCCGCGCCCTACCCCTACGACCCCACGAACAACGTCCCGGTGGTCGACGACCCGTTCTCCAGCGGCTCCGCGAGCGCCGCCGCGGCGTCGCAGCCCACCGACGTGCAGCGGCTCGAGCGCGCGGCCTTCTCCTGGCGCGGGGCGCCGCGCGGGTTCGACCGGCCGCTGGACTCGGCCTTCGTGCACATCGTCCGGCTGGTCCGCGGTCGAGCGGTCGAGGCCGACTCCGACCTCGGCCTCGACGTCCTCTGGAAGGTGGACGGCGACGGCCTGTACCGGGCCGAGTGGGAGGTCCCCCTGGGCACGCCGCCGGGCGACTACGCCTTCGTCGTCACCGGCAACCATTACCGGATCCAGTCGGCGCCCTTCCGCGTGAGGGAGTCCAGGGCGCCGGTCGTGACCGCTGCGAGCACCGGAGGCGGCGGCGTCGCCGTGACCCTCGACTACCCGTCGTCGGTCCCCGAGGTCGACCTCACCTACCGCCCCGCCCACGCGGAGGGCGGGAGCGTCACGTTCACCGTGAACGGCCGGCAGCGGACCGTTCGGCGCACGCAGGGACCGCGCTTCGTCGTCGCCGCGCCCTCCGGGGCCACGGTCTCCGTCGCCCCAGGCGCGGCGCGCGACCGCTTCGGCAACGCCAACCACAACCAGCTGACCATCCACGCGTAGGCTTGGGGCCATGGCCCCGACCCCCGAGGACACCACCGACCTGGAGCCCGAGCGCGTGGCCGAGGCGCTCGCCGAGGGCTGGCAGGTCATCGACGTGCGCGAGCCGTACGAGCGGGAGGCGGGCCGCATCGCCGGCACCCGGCACATCGAGCTGAGCCAGCTGGCCGCAGAGGCGAGCACGCTCGACCGCGAACGCCCGGTCATCTTCTACTGCCGCGTGGGCAACCGCTCGGCGATGGCCACCGACGCGTTCCGCGCCTCCGGCCTCAACGCCTACAACCTGCGCGGCGGCATCACCGAATGGGTGCGCCGCGGGCTGCCGATCGAGCCCGCCGACGGCCAGGTGGCGGCGCACTAGGTTCGAGCGGGGCGCGGCGGGTACGACATGACCACCCCCGATCGAGGAGGGCCGATGGAACGGAAGAATCTGGAGGAGCGTGTCGAGCAGGCCGTCGACGAGATGCGCGCCCACGTCGAGGACCTCGAGCAGCGGCGCGATGCGATCGAGCAGCGCAGCGAGGAGGCGCGACGCGAGACGCAGCGCTTGGAGGAGGCCAGCCCCGGCACCAAGGCGCTCAAGGACGATGACGAGGACAGCGGTGACGACGAGCCCAAGGACGAGGGCAAGGACAGCGGTGACGACGAGCCCAAGGACGAGGGCAAGGACAGCGG
>JAWVFS010000264.1:0-2937 GCA_033855795.1 Solirubrobacteraceae bacterium
CGAGCACCACACACGGCGCCGGGGCCAGCGCGGCACGCAGGCGCTCGACGGCGCCCGCGAGCGCGGCCGGCTCGGCGGGCGCCAGCCGGATCCACGAGAGTCCGAGGCCGGCTCGTGCCACGACGGAGGCGCCGGCGGCCTCCGCCGCGTCCAGCACGGCGGGCAGGGCGCTCGGGCGCCCCGACACGCGCACCACCGCGCCGCCGGGCACGGCGCGCTGGCCGTCGCGCTGTGCCGCCCAGGCGCCGGCGTCACCGGCCTCCTCGGCCTCCAGACCCGCGGCGGCCAGGACCTCGAGCGCCTCCTGCGCCTGGGCGCCGGCCGCCGCGCCGGCGAAGCGCACGAGCACCACGCCCGCGCCGTCGGCCCAGGCCAGATCGAGCGCCTCGGGCTGGAGCGCCGCGTGCGCCAGCGCCGCGGCCCCGCGCACGAGGGCGGCGGCGTCGGGGGCGGCGGCCCGCAGGGTGACGGGATCGGCCGGGAGTGGGTGCAGGCGAAGGGCGACCTCGACGACCACTCCGAGCGTCCCGAACGAGCCGGCGAGGAGCTTGCCGAGGTCGTAGCCGGCGACGTTCTTGATCACCCGGCCGCCGGCGTGGGCGACGGTGCCGTCGGGGAGCGCGACGGCAACGCCGAGCACGAGGTCGCGCGCGGCTCCGAAGCGGTGGCGCAGCGGGCCGCTGTCGCCGGTGGCCACGATCCCGCCGATCGTCGCACCGCCCGGGTCGGGCGGATCGAGCGCGAGCCGCTGGCCGGCGCCCGCGAACGCGTCCTGCGCCGCGGCGAGCGGCACGCCGGCTCCAAGCACCGCGGTCAGATCGTTGGCATCGTGCGCGACGATCGCATCGAGCGCCCCCGTCCGCAGCTCGACGTCGGCGGACGCCGGCC
Organism: Solirubrobacteraceae bacterium; assembly: GCA_033855795.1. Lineage (GTDB taxonomy): Bacteria > Actinomycetota > Thermoleophilia > Solirubrobacterales > Solirubrobacteraceae > JALYZC01. Next base: position 889 of record JAWVFS010000264.1, read on the forward strand.
GGCCCCAGCCCAGCTTCGTCCCGCCACCGCGCGGGCGCACACGGAGCCGGCTCGCCCCGGCGTCGCGCAACAGCGCCGCGGCCGCCTCGGCCGACGCGGGAGTCTCGACGCGCAGTCGCTCGGCCGTGGCCACCTAGAACCGCTCCGCGATGCCCTGCTGCTCGAGCGGGTGCTGCCGGTAGGGGCCCGGCACCTCGCCGCACAGGCGCGGCGTCGGCATGACCTTGCCGGGATTGGCGAGCCCATCCGGGTCGAAGGCGCAGCGCAGGTGCTGGAACGCGGCCAGGTCCGGCTCGGCGAACAGGCGCGGCATATGGCGCTTCTTGTCGACGCCGATCCCGTGCTCGCCGGTGATCGAGCCGCCGGCGTCCACGCAGGCCTCCAGGATCAGACCCGCGAGCTCCTCGGCGCGAACGGCCTCCTCGGGCCCGCGGAAGCAGACGAGCGGGTGCAGGTTGCCGTCCCCGGCGTGGAACACGTTGGCGACCGGCAGCCCGTACTCGCCCGCCAGCTCCTCGATGCGCGCCAGCACGTCCGGCAACCGCGTGCGCGGGACGACCCCGTCCTGCACGTAGTAGGTGGGGGAGATGCGCCCCATGGCCGCGAACGCCGCCTTTCGCGCCCGCCACACGCGCTCCCGCTCGGCCTCGTCGCGGGCGACGCGCACCTCCATCGCGCCGTGGCGCTCGCACAGGGCGGTCACGGTCTCCAGGCAGGCGTCGCACTCGGCCTGGGGCCCGTCGAGCTCGACCAGCAGCGCGGCGCCGGCGTCGCGCCGGTACCCGGCCTGGGTGGCGTCCTCGGTCGCCTCGATCGCCAGCCGGTCCATCATCTCGATCGCGCTCGGGGTCACGCCCGCGCCGACGATGTCGGACACCACCCGCCCCGCGGCCTCGGTGCCCTCGAAGAAGGCGAGCAGCGTCCGCACCACCGCCGGGACCGGGATGACCCGCAGCGTGATCCGGGTGGCGATGCCGAGCGTGCCCTCCGAGCCGACGAAGGCCCCGAGGAGGTCGTAGCCGGGACGGTCGGGCTCCCCGCCGAGCGCGACCACCTCGCCATCGGGCAGCACGACGTCGAGCCCCGTGACGTAGTTCGTCGTGAAGCCGTACTTGAAGCAGTGCGCCCCGCCCGAGTTCTCGGCCACGTTGCCGCCGATCGAGCAGACGACCTGACTGGAGGGGTCAGGCGGGAAGAAGTGCGTCGGCGCCACGGCCCGCGAGACGTCCAGGTTGGTCACGCCCGGCTCGACGACGACGCGCTGGTCGGCGAGATCGACCTCGAGCACGCGTCGCAGGCGGCTCAGCGCGATCAGGACGCCCTCGGCCACGGGCAGCGCGCCCCCGGACAGCCCGGTGCCCGAGCCGCGGGCCACGAACGGCACGCCGGCCGCGTGGCAGGCGCGCACGACGTCGCGAACCTCGTCGGCCGAGGCGGGGAGGACCACGACCCCCGGCGTGACGGCGTACTGGAGCAGGCCGTCGGACTCATAGGTGCGCCGCTGCGCCTCGCCGGTGACGACGCCGTCCTCGCCGCACGCGCGGCGCAGATCGGCCAGGAGCGCGGGGGAGACCACACCGTGCAGCGTATCCCCGTGCGCGGGCGCGAGCGCTTGTGACGAACGTCGCTTGTTCACGGCTGCATCATCCGTCACAACCGGGCTCTCGTACACTGGAGACATGGCCTCCGCCCGGCAGATCCACGTCGGCGGCGTCCCCATCGGCGGGGGCGCGCCCGTCGCCGTGCAGACGATGACGAAGACCGAGACCGCCAACCTCCAGGCGACCATGGACCAGATCCGCACGGTGGCCGAGGCGGGGGCGGACATCGTGCGCGTCGCGGTGCCGCGCGACGACGACATCGAGGCGCTGCGGACGATCGTCGTCGAGTCGCCGATCCCCGTGATCGCCGACATCCACTTCAACTACACGCTGGCGCTGAAGGCGATCGACGCCGGCGCGCACTGCGTGCGGATCAATCCCGGCAACATCGGCGGCCCCGACAAGGTGGCCGAGGTCGTCGAGCGGGCACGGGCCGCCGGGACCCCGA
>JAWVFS010000265.1:0-4215 GCA_033855795.1 Solirubrobacteraceae bacterium
GCAGGATCCTCGCGGCCCAGGCCATCGGCGCCACGATCATCCGCAGCGAACTGGAGCGCCGCTTCCTCCAGTTCCTCGATGAAGCCGGTCTCCCACGGCCCGAGGTGAACGCGAGCCTCCAGATCGCCACCGACCGCTGGATCGAAGCCGACTTCCTGTGGCGCCCGCAGCACCTCATAGCCGAGCTCGACGGCCACGCCAGCCACGCCACCGTGGCCGGGTTCGAACGAGACCGAGCCCGCGACCGCGCCCTTCAGGCGGCCGGCTGGCCGGTCATCCGGATCACCTGGCGTCAGCTACACGAGGAGCCCGCCGCCGTTGCGCGCGACCTGGATCGGCTGCTGAAAGCCCGGGGAGTAACGTGACGGCCGTGAGCGCCCCGGCCACCGAACGCGACCCGCTCATCGACGGCCACGGCCGCCGCATCGGCGACCTGCGCGTCTCCGTCACCGACCGCTGCAACTTCCGCTGCCAGTACTGCATGCCGGCCGAGGGCCTGCCGTGGCTCGAGCGCTCGGAGATCCTCAGCTTCGAGGAGATCGAACGCGTCGTCGGCCTCCTGGCAACGATGGGAGTGACGGACGTCCGCCTCACCGGCGGCGAACCGCTCGTCCGCAAAGAGTTCCCAGCGCTCGTGGCAAAGCTGGCACAGCTCCCCCTCGATGACGTGTCCATCACGACCAACGGCTACCTCCTGGAAAGAGACGCCGATGCGCTCGCGGACGCCGGCCTCAGGCGCATCAACGTGTCGATCGACTCGCTCCAGCGCGACCGCTTCTATGCGATGACCCGCCGCGACGCGCTTCCGCAGGTCCTGCGGGGGCTGGAGGCGATCGCGCGCCACCCGACCATCCACCCGATCAAGGTCAACGCGGTGGCCATGCGGGGCTTCACCGAGGAGGAGGCGCTCCCCTTCGCCGAGTTCGCCCGCCGCACGAGCTTCCAGGTGCGCTTCATCGAGTTCATGCCGCTCGACGCCGACCACGGCTGGACCGAGGACGCGGTCCTGCCCGGCGCCGAGCTGCGGGCGCTGATCGATGCCGTGCATCCCCTCGAGGAGCGCCCGCGCGAGCCCTCGGCCACCGCCCGTGTGTACCGCTTCCGTGACGGGCGCGGGGAGATCGGCTTCATCAACCCGGTGTCCGAGCCGTTCTGCGCCGATTGCAACCGCATCCGCCTGACGGCCGAGGGCAAGCTGCGCACCTGCCTGTTCTCGCTGCACGAGACCGACCTGCGCGGCCCGCTGCGCGAGGGCGCCTCCGACGACGAGCTCGAGCGGATCGTCCGCGAGGCGGTCTGGCGCAAGGAGCTCAAGCACCATGTGGGCGAGCCGGGCTTCCGGCAGCCGCCGCGGACGATGAGCGCGATCGGCGGCTAGCCGGCGTCGCTACCCTTGCTCGCCGGCATGCCCACGATCACCACCAACCAGTTCAAGAACGGCAACCACATCGAGGTGGACGGCACCGTCTTCAAGGTGCTCGAGTTCCAACACGTCAAGCCCGGCAAGGGCGGAGCATTCGTGCGCACGAAGCTGCGCCGCTCCGCCGACGGTGCCGTGATCGACAAGACCTTCCGGGCCGGGGAGAAGTTCCGCTCGGTGCGCACGGAGTCACGCCGCATGCAGTTCCTGTACGCCGACGGCACCGACGCGCACTTCATGGACACCGAGTCCTACGAGCAGCTCACGGTACCCGAGGCGACGGTGGCCGGTCCGCTGCGCTGGATCAAGCCGAGCGCCGAGGTGGACGTGCTGTTCATCGACGACAGTCCGCAGGACGTGCAGGTGCCCAGTGCGGTCGACCTCGAGGTGACCCAGACCGACCCCGGCCTGCGGGGCGACACGGTCTCCGGCGGCGGCAACAAACCGGCGACGCTCGAGACCGGCGCCACCGTGCAGGTCCCGCTGTTCATCGAAGTGGGCGAGCGCGTGCGGGTGGACACCCGCTCGGGGGACTACGTCTCCCGCGCGTGAGCGCGCGCCGGCGCACGGCCCGCTGATGCGCCGCACCGACCAGCGAAGGGCGGCGATCTTCGCCCTCTACCAGCACGACGTGACGGGCCGCGCGCTCGGAGACCTGCTGCCGGCCGACGCCCGGCCCTTCACCGGCGCGCTGGCGCACGCCGTCGACGACCACCGCGAGGAGCTCGACGCCGTGATCGCACGCCTGGCGGAGGGCTGGACGCTCGACCGCATCGCGCCGCTGGAGCGCAACATCCTGCGCGCCGCCCTACTCGAGCTGCGCGACCCAGACCTGGTTGCCGGCGACGGCCCGATCCCGCCCGAGGCGGCCATCGACGAGGCCGTCGAGACCGCCAAGACGTACTGCGGCGCGGATGCGCCGGGCTTCGTCAACGGCATCCTGGCCGCCGCGTTGCGCGAGGTGCGAGACAATCCCCCTGCCCGATGACCGACCCGCTCGACGACCTCCAGGAGCTGACCGACCGGCTGCGCGACGCGGCCGCCCGTCTGCGCGACGACTCGCTGTCGGCCGAGGACGCGGCCGCGCTGATCGAGACGTGCGCGCGCCTCGCCGCCGAGGCCGGCACCGAGCTGGACCGCCGCTCGCGCGCCGCCGCCGGCGAGCCGCCGGCCGGTCAGGGCGAGCTCCTCTAGACCCGATGGCGAACGGCTACCCGGAGGGCCTCCGCGACGAGGTCGAGCGCTATCTCGCCGAGCTGCGCTTCTCCAGCGAGCCCGGGACCGCCGGGCTGGAGGACGCGATGCGCTACTCGCTGCTGGCCGGTGGGAAGCGCATCCGCCCGGTCCTGGCGCTCGCGACGGCGCGCGCCGTGGGGATGGAAACGGTCGACGTGCTCCCGCTCGCCGCGGCGAGCGAGCTGATCCACACCTACTCGCTGATCCACGACGACCTCCCGGCCATGGACGACGACGAGCTGCGCCGGGGGCGGCCGACCTGCCACGTCGTGTACGGCGAGGGCGTGGCGATCCTGGCCGGCGACGGCCTGTACGCCGAGGCCTTCCACCATCTGCTCGCGGAGCAGGCCGGCGCCCCGGACCGCGTGCTCGCCGCCGCCCGCGAGCTGGCCGCGGCGACCGGCGTGGTCGGCATGGTCGGGGGGCAGTACCTCGACGTCGCCCAGCCGAGCGAGCCGACCAACGGCGACATCGCCGAGCTACGGCGGCTGCACGAGCTCAAGACCGGCCGGTTGATCGAGGCGTCGGTGGAGTGCGTACTTCTTCTGGCGGACGCACCCCAACCTGCGACAATCGCACTCCGCGCCTTCGCCTCCGAGCTGGGCGTTCTCTTTCAGATCGTGGACGACATCCTCGACGTGACCGGAACCGACTCCGACCTTGGCAAGATGAGCGGCAGCGACGAGCGCCTCGGCAAGCTCACGTACGTGAGCGCCCACGGGCTCGACCGTGCGCGCGAGCTCGCCGGCGAGTCCCACGCCAAGGCGCGTGCGGCGCTGGCCGGCGCGGGCGAGCTGCGCTCCCGCGAGCTCGAGGACATCGCCGACTTCATCCACACCCGGACCTCGTGACCCGACTCCTCGACCGCATCGACCGCCCCACGGACCTCCACTCCCTGTCCGAGGAGGAGCTGGCCCAGGTCGCGCAGGAGGTGCGCGAGCAGATCATCGACACGATCGGCGAGATCGGGGGCCACTTCGGGGCCAACCTCGGCGCCTGCGAGCTGGCCGTGGCGCTGCACTCGTTGCTGGACTCCCCGCGCGACAAGATCCTTTGGGACGTCGGCCACCAGGCCTATCCGCACAAGGTCCTGACGGGCCGCCGCGATCGGCTCGACACGATTCGGACATACGACGGCCTGGCGCCGTTCTGCTCGATCGCCGAGTCCGAGCACGACATCATGGGCGCCGGTCACGCCTCGACGTCGATCGGCTACGCGGTCGGGCTGAAGGAGGGCATGAAGCACCTCGGCCGCGCCGATCGGGGCAAGGTCGTGGCCGTCATCGGCGACGGCTCGATGACCGGTGGCGTCGCCTTCGAGGCCATCCACCAGGCCGGCGGCCAGGGCACCCCGATCGTCGTCGTGCTCAACGACAACGGGATGTCGATCGCCCCGAACGTCGGCGCGATGTCGCGCTACTTCAACCGCGTGCGCCTGAACCCGAAGCTGTGGCACGCGCGCGAGGGGGTCGAGGGCCGCCTCTCGGACCTGCCCGGTGGCATCGGCGCCGCGTTCGAGCGCCTCGGTCCCCAGCTGAAGGAGTCGATCAAGGCGTTCT
>JAWVFS010000266.1:0-2573 GCA_033855795.1 Solirubrobacteraceae bacterium
ACCATTCGCGTTACGCCGACTACGTCTACTCGGCTGAGCGCGAGCTGCCGCGCTAGCCATGAGCACCCCATCGGCCGCGGGCACACTGAGGTGGGCAAGGGTGGCCGCGTCGGCGTCCTGCTCCGAACGCTGGACTCCTAGGGGCAGTCACCTCCGGCTAGGTCCCCCCTACCGGGACGGACCCGCGCCGCGCTCGTGAGGAACTCCTCCGCGGCCTCGTTGAAGACCGCTTCCGTGTGCCGCCGAGCCGTATCCATACCGTTGCGACGCAGACGACCGCGCAACGCCCCGTCGCCCGCCAGCCGCCTCAGCGCGGCGGCCAGCGCCTCGGCATCGTCTGCTTCGAACAGCAGGCAGTTGTGCTCGTCGCGCAGGTACTCGCCCGAGCCTCCTCGCCCCGTGGCCACGACGGGGCGTCCTCTCCCCATCGCCTCTAGCGGCACTAGGCCCCACGGCTCCTGCCAGCGGACCGGGAAGACGACGGCGTCGGCGCGCCCGTAGGCGTCGACGATCTCCGGTCGTCCCCGGTGCCCGCCAAAGTGCACGCGGTCGGCGACCCCCACGTCGGCTGCGAGCGCGCGCAGGCGCGCCTCCTCGCGGGTGTCCCAGCCCCCGATCAGCTCAAGCCGTGCTTCCGCCGGTAACCGGGCCATCGCCTCGACAGCGGTGTCGACTCCCTTGTTGGGGTCGAGGCGCCCGACGTAGAGGAGGCGCCATTCCCAATTCGATTCTTGCGCGGGGACGAGGAAGTCCTCGTGAACGCCTGAGTGGGCTATCCCGGTGTCGCGTAGCCCCAAGCCGAGCGAGAGCGCGTGCTTGCGCGTGTACTCACTGACGAAGACGTACCGGGCCGCCGTGGCGAAGTCGGGCCCCACCGGAAATCCCGCCAAGCGCTCGGCGATCGGAATCAGCCTTGACCTGCGGCCACGGAACTTATGCAGCCACCCGTCGAACCAGCGGCCGTAGTCCAGCCATTCGGCGTGGACGAAGGCGACTGCCGGCAGCCCGCGACGCCTCACCGTCTCGAGCAGCCCCAGCGTCAGCCCACCCATCATCCACCAGCTGACGACCTGCGGCCGGAAATCCTCTAGATGACGTGCCAACGTGCTGTGGTTGTGGCGCGCGAGCGCAAAGCTGTCGCGCGGGCCCAGTCGCTGGAGTTGACCGTCGTGCAGGGACCAGCGCAACTCGCGATAGACCTCGTGATCCTCGGCGTCGTGCGGTCCGGTCCGCGCGTCGGTCGCAAGCACCCGCACGTCATGGCCGCGTGCGCGTAGGTGCTCGACCGCCGACTGCCACACGACTTCGTAGCCCCCGTAGTAATGCGGGGGATACATGGCCCCGACCGTGAGTATCCGCATGGACGGATGATAGGAATGCAGCAGCCTCGAGAGGACGCAACTGAACACCATGAACAAGCTCCCGGTCACCGTAGTAATCCCGGCGTACCGACGCCCCGACATGGTCGCCCGGGCAGTCCGGAGTGCGCTCGCGCAAAGCGCTCCACCCGACGAGGTGATCGTCGTCGACGACGCTTCGGGCGACGGCACCGGCGACAGCGCGGCCGCGCTTGGCGCCCGCGTGATCGGGCACGAAGAGAACCGCGGCGAGGGCGCGGCCCGCAATACGGGGCTGAGCGGGGCGCGCAACCCCTGGGTGGCGCTGCTCGATTCGGATGACGAGTGGCTCTCGGAGCACCTCGAGACGCTCTGGGCCGCGCGCGACGGCCACATCCTCGCGAGCACGCTGGCAATAGCAGCCGACCCCATGACCGGGGCTCGCGGGCTGCCGACGTGGTCCGGCAGGCGGCCGTTCGTGATGACAGGACCGGCCGCGGTCATGCTGCCGGAGAACCGCGTGACCCCCAGCGCCGTGCTGCTCGATCGTGCCACGGCGCTCGCCGCCGGCGGCTTCCGCACCGCCATGCCTCGCGCGGCCGACCTCGATCTCTGGGTCCGCGTTCTCGAGCGAGGCACAGGCGTGATCGTCCCGCGGGCGACGGTCATCTACCACGTCCACCACGGCCAGGTGACGACCGACCGCGCCGCCATGCGCGTCGCGGCCGTCGAACTGCTCGACCGGTATGCGTCGGCAGGCTGGTGCACCCCGGCCGTGCGGCGCCGCCGCGAGGGTGCGCTGGCGTGGGACGACCTGCGCGCTGCGGAGGACCTTCGCGGAGCGCTGCGCTCCGCCGCCCGCATAGCGATGTCGCCTCGGCGGGTGCAGGGCACCGCGCACGTGCTGGCCGCTCGCCTGCTCGCACGCCGTGCGGCCGCGCGGCTGGCGAGCAGCGGAGATCCGTCGCCGATCCCGCGCGACCGTCAATGATCCGCTGGGTAAGCTGCCGTCGATGGCGGAGACGCACTGGACACGCTTGCGCTGGCGCCTGCGACGAGCGCTGCTGAAGGTCTTCGGCCGGCCGGTGGCCTGCGCAACCTGCGGACGGAAGATCTTCTACGGTCGCGCCTTCGTCTCCGGCGGGCACGTGCGCCTGCTCGGTGCGAGCGATGACGATGTCCGGGTGGCGTTCGGGACGCGCGACTCGCTGGAGTTACATCACGTCGACCTCGATC
>JAWVFS010000267.1:0-24685 GCA_033855795.1 Solirubrobacteraceae bacterium
ACGTCACCGTGCTCGAGCGCGGGCCTTCGCTCGGCGGTGTGGCCGGCACGATGGACTTCGATGGTCACGTCGTCGACCGCTTCTACCACGCACTCACGCCCGCGGACGAACGCATGCTGGCGCTCGCCGGCGAGCTGGGCCTGGGCGACGCGGTGCGCTTCTCCGAGGTGGGAGCGGGGTTCTTCGTGGACGGCGCGCTCCACGACCTCAACGGAGTGGCCGACTTCGCCCGCTTCGGGCCGCTCACCCCGGTCCAACGGGCGCGGCTGGCCTGGTTCGTGTCCTGGTGCCAGCTGCGCTCCTCCTACCGGGGGCTCGAAGACATCCCCCTGGAGCCGTGGCTCGTGCGCCACTGCGGACGCCGGGTGACCGAACGGATCTGGAACCCGCTGCTCGCGTCGCGATTCGACGGGCGTTACGGCGAGCTGCCGGCCACCTACCTCTGGGCGCGGACCCGGCGGATGTCCGGGGCCCGCACCGGCGCCCGGCGCCACGAGGAGATGGGCCATCTGATCGGCGGCCACCAGCGACTGATCGAGGCGGCTGCGGCCCGGGCGCGCGAGCTGGGCGTCGAGATCGAGCTCGGCGCGCCGGTGGAGGGACTGGCGTTGGAGGACGGGACCGTGCGGGGCGTGGTCGTCGGGGGCGCCGACCGGCCCTTCGACGCGGTGATCGCCACCCTGCAGCCGCCGGCCCTGCGCCGTCTCCTGCCCCCCTCGCTCCACGGTCTGCTCGCGGCGTACCCGCGCCGCTACCTCGGCGTCGTCTGCGTCGTCCTCAAGGTGCGGCGCTCCCTGACGCCGTACTACGCGATCAACATCTGCGAGCCGACGCCGATCACCACCGTCGTCGAGACCTCGCACGTCGTGGGGACCGAACACACGGACGGCCTGCGCCTCGTCTACCTGCCCAAGTACTGCGAGCCCGACGCGCCGGAGCACTCCGAGCCCGACGACGTCGTCATCCGGCGCTTCGAGGCCATGCTCGAGCGGATCGTGCCCGACCTGCGGTCGGAGGACATCGTCGCCCGGACCGTGCAGCGGGCCAAGGTCGTCGAACCGGTTCACGCGAGGGGGACGCGCCCTCGGGTCGCGCCGGTGTGGCCCGGCGTGCCCGGCCTGGCGCTCGCGTCGGCGGCCCAGGTGTACCCGCGCCTGCTCAACGGCGAGTCGGTCGTCAGCCTGGCGGAGGACGTCGCCGCGCAGGCCGCCGGGCGCTTGGGCCTCGGCGGTGGCTCAGCCGCTCCTCGAGGTCGCGGGCGCAATCCCGGCCTCGGCGAGCACCGGGCTGAGGTCGGGTCCCGGTAGCGGGGCGCCGCCGGTGTCGAGCAGGTCGTCGAGGGAGAGCCGGAGCGCCTGCGGCTGTGTCGCCGCCGTTGTGTCCGCGCCCCCGTCGGCGGCGACCACGACGTCGTAGTGAAAGCGGCGGTCGCCGAGCCAGGCCGAGGGATCATCCAGACCGGCGAGGGCCTCGACGCCCTGCGCGAGCAGGGCATCCACCCGGGCGCCGGCCGGGTCCGCGTCCTCGAGCAGCGCGGTGATGCGCGCATCCGGCCACAGGCCGGCGAACGCCCACAGCAACGGGTCGGTGCGCGGGCCGGCGCCCACGAAGAGGATCCGGTCGAGAGAGAGCGCGTCGCGGGCCCCCAGGATCGCGCGCGGCCTCGGCGGGTCCAGCGTGGCCGGCCGCGCTTCCAGCGCATCGCCCCAGCGCTCCAGGAAGGTGACGCGATTGCGCCGGCTGAGCGCGTGGGCCTGCGCGGCGTCGCCCGAGCCGTGGCGGGCGTGCGTCACCACCGACCGCGGCTCGTAGACCGTGCGCAGGCCGCGGGCCGCGAGCGCGAAGCACAGGTCGACGTCCTCGTAGTAGGCCGGCGAGTACGCATCCGCGAAGCCGCCGCATTCCAGCAGCGCCGCGCGACGGACCAGGAGGCACGCGCCGGCGGCGTAGTCGACCAGGCGCGGGAACCGGTACTCCGGGCGGTCGGGGTCGTCGCCATAGCCGTACGACCACGTGGAGCCGTCTCGCGCGACCAGCGCCCCCGCCTCCTGCAGCGAGCCGTCGAGGTTGAGCAGGCGCGGTCCCGCCGCAGCCACGCGCGCGTCCCGGTCCACCGCCTCGACTAATGGCGCGAGCCAGCCATCGTGGACGAGCGCGTCGTTGTTGAGAAACGCGACGAGCTCGCCGCCGGCCAGCTCCGCCCCCTGGTTCGCGGCCCGCGCGAAGCCGACATTCTCGGGGTTGGCCACCAGGCGCACGCCCTCGACCTCCCGCCCCAGGCGCTCCGGCGTCCCGTCCCGGGACGCGTTGTCGACGATCACCACCTCGACCTCAGGGGTGTGCCGGTGCAGCGCCGCCAGGGCACGCTGCGTCCAGGCCCAGGCCCCGCGCGTGACGATCACGACCGCGACACGGGCGGAGCCGGCGGGCGCGAAGGCGCTGGGCGTCACCGCCGCCCGCGCAGGCGATAGTAGACGCGGCGCACCGGCGCGGTCACGAGGAACGTCTTGGATCGCTGGAGCTCGGCGAGCGCGGCGTGAGCTTCCGCCAGCTCGGCCTCGAGGCGTTCCGCCCGGTCCCGCTCGGCGTTGACGCGCGCATCGGACTCGGTCCGCAGGTCCGCGACCTCGCGCTCCATCCGCTCGGCCAGCTCGAGCCGCTCTGCCGCGAGTCGTCGGGTCCTTGCCTCCAGGGCGCGGGCAAGGGACTCTGCGGAGGGCTGACGGCCTTCGGCGTTCGGACCCGCCATGAGGGCGAACCGTACCGGCGCCGGCGCCGGGGCGAAACGCGCGTGCCCCGCGCCTCCCTCGCGTGATGCCGCCGCGCCTGCGCCGCCTGCCGAGGTTCTCCGCGCGTCTTGGAGGCATCGAGGTTCGCGTGGCCGCCACCGCACGCGCCCGCCTGCTCGGGTTGTCCGGGCTGCGCGCGCCGCCGCCGTGCGGCCTGCTGCTCCCGCGCACGCGCTCGGTCCACACGTTCGCGATGCGGTTCGCGCTGGACCTCGTGTGGCTCGACGCCCGCGGCCGCGTCGTGCGGATCGACCTCAACGTCCCGCCGCGGCGGCTCTGCGCCTGCGCCGCCGCCCGCGCCGTCGTCGAGCTGCCGAGCCAGAAAAGAAAGAGCGGGACCCGAACCGGGCCCCGCTCTAGCGACTGACGACCAGCGACTAGCGACTGCCTTTGGACTAGACCCGCTGGATCAGCGTGCCCGTACCGAGGCCGCCGCCGCAGCACATCGTCACCAGCCCGGTCTCCTTGTCGGAGCGCTCGAGCTCGTGCAGCAGCGTGGTGATCAGCCGGGCCCCCGTGGACCCGAGCGGGTGGCCGAGGGCCATCGCCCCGCCGTTGACGTTCACGCGGTCCATGTCGGGCTCCAGCTCGCGCCGCCAGGCGGCGATCACGGGCGCGAAGGCCTCGTTGATCTCGATCAGGTCGATGTCGTCGATCTTGATCTGGTTGCGATCGAGCAGCTTCCGCGTGGCCGGGATCGGGCCGGTGAGCATGATCACGGGGTCGACGCCGACCGTGGTCTGATCGACGATCTTGGCCCGCGGGGTGACGCCGAGCTCCTTGGCCTTCTCCGGCGTCATCAGCAGCACCGCCGCCGCGCCGTCGGAGATCTGCGAGGAGTTCCCCGCCGTGATCTTGCCGTCCTCCTTGAAGGCCGGCTTCAGAGCCGCCAGCTTCTCCAGCGAGGTGTCCGGCCGGATGCCCTGGTCGGTCGCATAGGTGCTGCCGTTGACCTGGAAGGGCACGATCTCCCGTTCGAAGCGGCCTTCCTCGGTGGCCTTCGCGGCGAGCTGGTGCGAACGCACGCCGAGCTCGTCGAGCTCGGAGCGCGGGATCTCCCACTGGTCGGCGATCATCTCGGCGCTCAAACCCTGCGGGATCAGGTTGTAGTGCTCCAGCAGCTCGGGCGAGAACGCGGCCCCGAACTCGGCCTGGGTCTTCATGGTGTCCCCGAAGGAGATGTGACCCATGTGCTCGACGCCCGAGCCGATCACGACGTCGTGCACCCCGGAGGCGACGAGCGCGGCACCGAAGTTCACGGCCTGCTGGGCCGATCCGCACTGCCGGTCGACCGTCGTGGCCGGCGTCTCGATGGGCAGGCCGGCCTCCAACCAGGCGTTGCGCCCGACGTTGAGACCCTGCTCGCCGAACTGGTTCACGCAGCCGGTGATGACGTCCTCGACCTCCTCGGGCGGGATGCCGGCGCGCTCGATCACCTCGGAGTAGGTCTTGGCCAGCAGGTTGCTCGGATGGACGTCCTTGTAGTAGCCCTTCTCCTTGTGCCCACGACCGATCGGCGTCCGAACCGCCTCGACGATCACGACCTCACGGCCAGCCTTGTGGTCCATGGTTGCGAAACCCTCCATTAGGTGTCTGCGACGTTTGCGCGCGGCCGCGCGCCGAAAACCTTTCGACGACTAGTCTACCCGTTGACTGGCCAGTCAACTAGGACGAAGCAGGAGGGCTGATCGGGAGTGGAGGAACGGCTCGGCATCGTGGGCAGCGGCACCATCGCGTGCGGCCTGGCGGCCCTGGCCGCCCCGCACGGCGAGGTCGTGCTGTGGGCGCGTTCCGAGGCGTCGGCCGCGCGGGCGCGCGAACGGTTGCGCGGTGCCGGCGGCCACGACATGGCGCCGGACGTGCGTGTGACCACGCACCTCGGGGCGCTCGCCCACACCTCGTTCGTGGTCGAGGCGGTCGCCGAGGACCGCGAGGCCAAGGCGCGCCTGTACGCGCAGCTGCACGAGGAGTTGGATGGTGATGCCGTGCTGGCCACCACGACGTCGTCCCTGTCGGTCCGCGAGTTGGCCGCCGCCAGCGGCCGCCCCGACCGCTTCATCGGCCTGCACGTATTCAACCCGGTGGAGAAGATGCCGCTGGTCGAGCTGGTCCACCACGACCAGGCCGCCGATGACGCGCGGGCGCGCGCCCGCGCCCTGTGCGAGGCCCTCGGCAAGACGCCGGTCGAGGTGCCCGACGTCCCGGGCTTCGTCGTCAACCGCCTGCTCTTCCCGTACCTCTTCAGCGCCGTGCGACTGGTGCAGGAGACGGACCTCGACCCCAACGACGTCGACGAGTGCATGAAGCTCGGCGCCGGCCATCCCATGGGCCCGTTCGCCCTCCTCGACCTCGTGGGGCTCGACGTCGCTGTGGCCATCGCGGAGGAGATCGACGTCGAGGTCCCCGAGCTGGTCCGCGCGCTGGTCGACGAGGGGTCCCTCGGCCGGAAGTCCAGCCGTGGCTTCCACGCCTACGAGTGAGCGTCTCAGAAAGCGCTCACGGACCTTTTAGGGCGGCTTGAGGTCCGCTGCCGATACTCCCCTTGCGACGCACCTCATAGCAGCACCTCCTCCCAGAAGCACGCGACCGGCCCGTCTCCCGCGGGCCGGTCGCCGTTAATGCCCCGGTGGGATCTCGCCCACCGGCATCTCCCCCTCAACCGCCGGCGGCACACGCGCGCGCGTAGCGGTTGTGACATCCGAAACGTACCAGTGGCGGCGAACTTGCGCCGAGCGGCTCAAGCGGGCGTGCGCTGGCGGATCCGCACGGCTTCGATGCGGTTCTCGCGCACGGACTCGACGCGAATCGAGTAGCCGTTGGCCGTGATCGTGTCCCCGCGCCGCGGCAGCCGCCCGAGCGCGGCGAACACGAAGCCCCCGACCGAGTTGTAGGCGTCGGTGTCCACCGGCAGTTCCAGGCCGTAGTCCACCAGGTCGGTGATGGCGACCTCGCCGCGCACGTACCAGTCGCCGTTGGCCAGCCGCCGCACCGCCCCGCCCGCGGGGTCGGTCTCGTCCTCGATCTCCCCCACCACCTCCTCGATGATGTCCTCGAGCGTGATGATCCCCGCGACGCGGCCGTACTCGTCCACCACCACAGCCATCTCCGTGCGCTCGCGCTGGAGCTCGGCCAGCAGATCGTCGAGCGGCTTGGTCTCGGGGACGATCGGCGCGTCGCGCACCAGCGGGTCGATCGGGGCGTGCTCGCCCGCCTCCATCAGCGCCCGGGCCAGGCGGCTGGCATGGACGATGCCGCGCACGCGGTCGGGGTTGTCCTCCTCGATCACGAGCAGCCGGGTGTGCCCGGTCGTGATGCAGCGCTCGAGCGCCGTCTTGACGTCGACCGACACGTCGACGGTCACCACCGCCGGAATCGGCGTCATCACCTGGCGCGCCTCCTGCTCGTGCAGGTGGAAGACGCCGCGCAGCATGCCGGCCTCCCCCGGGTCCAGCTGCCCGCCCTGCAGCGACTCGGTGATGATGAGCTTGAGCTCCTCCGGGTTCTCGGCCTGCTCGTTGATCGTGTCGGGATCGACGCCGAGCAGGCGCAGGATCCGGTTCGAGATGAAGGTCAGCCCGCTGATGAACGGGGCGAACACCAGCCGGCTCACGCGCAGCGGTCGCGCCACCAGGCGCACCAGCCGATCGGCGTGCTCGATCGCGTACAGCTTGGGGACGAGCTCGCCGATCGTGATGTGGACGCTGGTGATCAGGAGGTAGGCGACGATCACCGAGATGGCGACCGCCGCGCCATGCGCGAGCGGGCCGCCGAGCACGGGCTCGAGCAGGCCCGCGACGACGGGCTCGCCGACGGCCCCGATGCCGATCGAGGTCAGCGTGATCCCGACCTGGCAGGCGGATATGTACTCGTTGATGTTGTCCAGCTGGTCCAGCGCGAGCGCGGCGCCACGCAGGCCCTCATCCTTGGCGGCCTCGAGCTTGGGCCGGCGCGAGCGGACGAGCGAGTACTCCGCGATCACGAAGAACGCGTTGACGAGCACCAGGACGAAGACTGCGATCAGCAGCAGCGCGGTCAAGCGCCGGTCACTCCAGGCGGCGTGGCGGCGCGTCGGCCGCCGCTACTTCGAGGAAGGTCGTCGTCGTTCATCGAGGCGACGCGGCGAACGGTACCAGGGGTGCCCGGCGGCGCACAGGACGACGGGCGAGGAGGTCTACCCGGCCGCCTCGGCCTGCCGCAGCCCGCGCACGGCCCATACGCCGAACAGGGAGGTCAGGCCCACCACGGCGCCGAAGGCCAGGAGGACCTCCGTCGGAGCGCCCGAGATGAAGCCCCGGCCCGCCTCGAACAGCGCGGTCATCGGGTTCACCGTGGCCACCGACTTGATCCACCCGCTGAGGAGGGCCAGCGGTACGTACACCGGTGCCGTGAACAGGATCAGGAACACCGGGATCTGCATGAACGGGCCGGCCTGGATGGAGCGAAAGCGCAGGGCGATGCCGAACGCCCAGAGGGCCGCAGTCGCGTTGACGAGCAGGGCCAGGCCGAGCAGGCCGACCAGGTCGAGGGCACCGCCGTCGACGTGCATCCCGCCGATCAGCGCGGCCGTGAAGACGACTCCGCACCCGAACAGCGCGCGGGTCAGCGCGGCGATCAGGTAACCCGTGAGGATCGCCGACCGCTTCGGCGCCGCCAGGAGCAGGCGACGGCCGAAGCCGTACTCGAAGTCGGCGGCCACCGAGAACCCGGTGAACACGCCCCCGAACGCCGCCGACTGGAGCAGGACGAACACGAACTGGAACGCCGTGTAGCCGGACGGGAAGTCGAAGTTGGGCGTCTTGCTGATTGCCGAGAGCCCGCCGGCGAAGGCGATGAGGAAGAACAGCGGGAACACCACCGACGGCAGGATCAGCACCGGGTTGGTGAACACGTTGTGCAGGTTCCGCCAGGCCACGCCCAACACGACTCGGCGATACCGGCCGGGCCCGCTCACGTGCGCACCAGCCTCGTCCGCAGAGCGAGGCTCGCCAGGACGGTGCCAACCACGATAAGGCCGATGGCCACCGCGAAGCCGAGCGCGAGCGCCTGGCCGTCCCAGCCGGTGATCAGCAACGAGCGCACGGCCTCGATCAGATAGGAGATCGGGTTCCACGTCGCGATCTCGCGGAACCAATCGGTCTGGATCAGGTCGCGGGGCAGGCTCATCGAGGACAGGAAGAGGAGGACGAAGAACAACGGGAACAGGCCCTGGACCGCCTCGCCGGAGCCCGTGCGCAGCGCGGCGGCGGAGCCGATCGCGCCGAAGCCGAGCGTCATCAGAAAGGACAACGCGAAGATCACGAGCACGCCGCCCACCCCCGCGGCGACGTGCGCGCCCGCGGTCAGTCCCACGAGCAGGAACGTGGCCGCCTGCACGAAACCGAGCACGAGGACACCCGCCAGCATGCCGGTCAGGAGCGCGCTTCCGCGCAGCGGCGTCAACGCGAGGCGGTTGAGGAAGCCGGTCTCGACGTCAGCCGCGAGGTTGGTGCCCGCGTTCATGAGGGCGAACATCGCGCCCTGCATGAATGTGATGGAGAGCGCGAACGTGAGGTAGGAGTCGGTGGGGAAGCCGGGCAGCTTCGTCACGTTGTTCAGGCCGCCCGTGTTGACCGCGAGCAGGAAGAGCGGGAACACCAGCGCGGGCACGATCTGAGCCGGCTGGCGCATGGTGCGGGCGATCGAGCGCCGCGCGAGCTCGCCGATCTGCGTCGCCAGGGTCACCCTCATGCCGTCGTCGGGACCGCGTCGCGGTCCGTCGCCGCCTCCTCGCCCGCGTCGCCCGCGCCCTCCAGGGCGCGGCCCGTCTTCGCGAGGAACACGTCGCTGAGCGACGGCGCGTGGAGCTGCAGATGCTGGACCTTGAGGTTCTCCTGGTCGAGCGCGCGCACGATGTCGGAGAGGTCGGCGCTGCCCAGGCGCACGGCCGCGCCGTGGCGCGAGGCGAGGGTGCGCTCGCCGAACCGCTCGAGCACGCGGACCACCGCTTCGAAGTCGGCCTCGTCGAGCGGGATCGCCTCCACGCTGGGGCGCCCGATCTCCTCCTTCAGGGCGGCCGGCGTGCCCTCGGTGACGATCCGGCCGTGGTCGATGATGCCCACGCGGTCGGCCAGGGTGTCGGCCTCTTCGAGGTACTGCGTCGTCAGGAACACGGTCACGCCGTCCTCGCCGGCCAGGCGCGCGACCTCGTCCCACAGGGCCGCCCGGCTCTGGATGTCGAGGCCCGTGGTCGGCTCGTCGAGGAAGAGGATCTGCGGGCGGTGCACCAACGCCAGCGCGACGTCGAGCCGGCGCTTCATGCCGCCCGAGTACCCGCCGACCTTGCGGTCCGCCGCCTCGGTCAGGCCCATCCGCTCGAGCAGCTCCTGGCCCCGGCGCATGCGCTCGCTCCGGTCCAGGCCCTCGAGCGCGCCCTGCAGGCGCATGTGCTCGCGCCCGGTGAGGAACGGGTCGAGCGCGGCCTCCTGGAGGGCCGCCCCGATCACGCCGCGGACCTGCGGTCCCTGGGCGACGACGTCGTAGCCGCCGACCCGGGCCGTGCCCGCGGTGGGCGGGAGCAGGGTCGTGAGCATGAGCACGGTGGTCGACTTCCCGGCGCCGTTGGGGCCGAGGAAGCCGTAGATCTCCCCCGGCGCAACCTGGAGGTCGATCCCGTCCACGGCGCGCGGGCCCTTCTTGAATTCCCGAACGAGGCCCTCGACCACGATGCTGGCTGGATTGTTGGTCTGCATGGAGGGCACCTTACCCAGATACTTGAGGTTGTCAACTGTCATTGTTTACGAGTAACATGTGCCGCATGGCCACGCGCCCCGCGTCTCGCCGCACCACGCCGGCCGCCGAGGCATGGGGCCTGATCCATCAGCTGTTCTCCTCTCAGAAGGGACGGTTCATCGCGATCGCGCACGAGTTCGACCTGACTCCGATGCAGATGGGCGCCATCCGAACGCTGGAACCGGATCAGCCCGTGCCGATGAGCGAGCTCGCGGGGTCACTCCACTGCGACGCCTCCAACGTGACCGGGCTCGTGGACCGGCTCGAGACGCGCGGGCTGGCCGAGCGCCGGCACGTCGACGGCGATCGCCGGGTCAAGATGATCGCGCTGACCGATGAGGGCGCGCGGGTACGCGAGGCGCTGGTGACGCGGATGTCCGAGCCCCCCCCACCGCTGGCCGCGCTGTCCGCCTCGGACCAGCGGGCGCTGCGCGACGTCCTGCGCCGGGCGCTGGGACGCTGATCAGCGCCGCGCCGGCCGGCGCGTGCGCCGCGGCGTCCTCCGCCTCCTCCTCCGGCGGCGCTTCGCGGGCGCCGGGAGCTTCGGCACGACACGCTCGCCGACGATCTCACTGGGTATGCCCGGGCGCAAGCGCGCCGGCCGCGCCGGCAGACCGAGCCCGCCGGCGCGGATCACGAGCGCGTCGGCGGCCCGCTCGCTGACCGCCGCGATCGTCAGCGACGGGTTGACGCCCAGCGACGTGGGGATGATCGACGAGTCGATGCAGAACAGCCCCTCGTAGCCGTAGACGGCGCCGGTGTCGTCGGTCACGCCCAGGTCGGGAGACTCCGCCATGCGGCAGCCGCCGAGGGGGTGCGACGCGTAGGCGCCCTGGGTCTCGGTCAGCGCCATGAACCGCCCGAGCCCGCGGCGCTCGGCGATCTTCTTCATCGCCGCGTTGGCGGCCTCGCGCACCGCCACGGACTGCTCGGACAGCGCGTAGCTGAACGTCCCGACCTCGACCGGCCCGGCGTTCGGCCGCACCGCCCCGCCGCCGGTCGGGGGAGCGCCGTAGAACTGCCCGTCGTGGGTGTCCTCGACCATCGCCAGGAGCTCGATGCGGTTGGCCCAGTGCGCGACGGCCTGCTTCTTCTGCAGGCCCCACCACGATGGGTCGCCGGGCGGGTCGCGCCCGTCGTCGTAGAGGAAGTTGGTCAGGGACGACAGGAAGATCTCCTGGAGGTTGAAGCGCGTGCCGTCGTAGGAGTGGTCGCGCCGGCCGACCCAGAAGTCGTAGGTCATCGTGGTGATCGGCTTCCCCTTGTGAAAGTCCGCGTAGCCGGGTAGGCGCAGCAGCTGGCGGACCTTGGCCGGGTCGTACTCGATCGCCGCGATGTGGTCGCCGTTGACGCCGAGGTGCTTCCCGAGCTCCTTCGACAGGCCCGGGAGATCGTTCTGCGAGCGCATCAGGATGGGCGCGTTGCCCATCGCGCCGGTGGCGAGCACCAGAACCTTGCACTCGATCTCCTGCTTGGCGCCCGACGGCTGGCGCGTCGGCTGCGCGCCGCCGTTGTCCATCGGCGAGACGGTCACGATGAAGCGGTACGGACGGGCTGAGGATTGGCGGACCGACTCGACCTGGAAATTCGGCCTCACCCGTACGCCGAGGCGCTCGGCGCTGGGCAGGTAATTGGTGATGAGCGAGTTCTTGGCCCCGAAGACGCAACCGGTGTGACACCACTTGGCGTTGACGCAGCGCTTCGGGGAGATCGCGACCGGGACCCGATCGCAGGTGTGGCCGGCGGCGGCGAGGGTGGCCGCCCACAGCCCGCCGGACTTCGACACGTCCTTCCAGCCGGGCTGGTTGACCCGCAGCCCCGCCTCGGCGCGCGCGCAGTAGGGATCGAGCGTGCGCCGCGAGAGCCTGGCGGGCCACATGCGGCGGTCGGACCCGTCGCCGGGTCGGCGGTCGCGGCGCTCGAACGTCTCCGTCGGGGCCCGCAGCGAGGCGGCGAGGTACAGGTTCGACCCGCCGCCGAGCGCGTTGGCGGTCACGACCTGAGCCCCCTGGCCCTGGATCAGGTTGTAGACGTCGGACAGATGCTCGACGTCCATCGACTGGCGGAACTCGGTGTGCTTGTAGCGCTGGCCGCGCTCGAGCAGGACGATGTCGGCCGGGTCGGCCCCGGCGGCGTGGTAGAGCTCGGCGAGGCGGAAGGCGGTGATCGAGCCACCGAAGCCGGAGCCGCAGATGAGGACGTCGACCCGCTCGGGCATCTAGCTGAGGTACCCCTTCTTCGTGCGCTCGCGCGCGAGCTTCTTGCCATAGGTGAAGTCGCGGTAGCCGTTGGGTGCGATGCCCGGCAGGCCCATCACGCGGTAGCCCGAGGCCCGGGCGGCGGTGGCGTTGCGCACGAGGGCGGCCGCGCAGAAGGCGGTGAACGGGACCGCAGCGGCGGCTTCCCACACGACCCGTGAGGGGTTGTCGAAGTCCAGGCCGGCGACCAGCACCCCGACGCGCTTGTCGAAGGAGAGGTCGAGGAAGTCCGACCCCAGCGGCAGCGAGCGGGCGGACAGGTCGGCGAGCAGGGCGGGCTCGAGCGCGTCGAACCCGATCAACGGGTGGTGGAAGAGCGCGAGGGCGTCGGCCTCGACCGCCCCGGGCAGCGCGTCGACGCCGGCGATCGCGAGCGGGTGGATCGTGTTGCCGAGGTCGGTCGCGGCGGCCTTGCGCCCCGGCAGGATCGTGTCCGCGAACGCCTGCAGCGTGCCGTCCACGAGGTTCAGGTCGGCCACGACCGGCGGGGGGTCCAGCAGCCGCTGGGCGTACGGAACGGCCGAGGCCACGGTGGCGCTCAGCCCGAGCACACCGGCGCGGCGCAGGAAGCCGCGCCGCGTGAGGTCATCGATGAGCGCCGCGTGCCCGGCGCGCGTCCCTGCCGCCCCCGCCATTGCAGATGAACGCTAGCGGCCGGTGGAGGGGGTCGCAACCGGCAACGGGAAAGCGATGGGCTTTATTTTGGTGCCTAGTGGGTAGGCTTCCGCCCGCAATGCCCCTTCCCCAGCCCGAGCCCCACGCCACGGCCCTGATCACGGGCGCTTCGTCGGGCATCGGCGAGGCGTTCGCCCGCGAGCTGGCCGCGCGCGGTCACTCCGTGACCCTGGTGGCGCGACGGGCGGACCGGCTCGAGCGCCTCGCGGACGAGCTCCGCGCCGAGCACGGCATCCGGGCCGAGGTGATTCCGACGGACGTCGGGGACCCCCAAGACCGCGAGGATCTCGTGGACGAGCTGGAAAATCGAGGCCTGGCGGTGAACGTCCTCGTCAACAACGCGGGCTTCGGCATCTACGCCCCCTTCGCCGAGGTCGGCCTGGAGCGCGAGTTCGAGCAGGTCGAGCTGCTGGTGGGAGCGGTCATGGACCTGACGGGCCGGCTGCTGCCCGGGATGCTCACCCGCGGCCGCGGCGCGATCGTCAACGTGTCCTCGACGGCCGCCTTCCAGGCGCTGCCCGGCAACGGGACCTACGCCGCCGGCAAGGCGTGGGTGCTGCTGCACAGCGAGGCGCTGCACGAGGAGGTCAAGGGCCGCGGAGTGACGGTGACCGCCGTGTGCCCCGGCCCGGTCCGCAGCGGCTTCCAGGAGGCGTCGGAGCCGCTGTTCGCGGACCGCCTGCCGAAATTCGTGTGGCGCGAGCCCGACCGCGTGGCGCGGGACGGTGTGCGCGCCGTCGAGCGCGGCAAGCGCAGCGTGATCCCGGGAGGAATGCTCGTGAGGATGTTCTTCGGCTTCAACCGGGTCGCCCCGGCGTGGCTCGCCGTGCCGATGGCCCGCCGGATGATGTCCAAGGAGCTCGAGCGCGGCAGCGCGGGCCAGGCGGAGCTCCCGGTTCCGCCCGCCACGTCCTCCTGAGCCGGGCCTCGGGCCTCAGGCCAGGCCGTCGACGCCCCCGGCGAGCTGAAAATCGGCCTCCGTGAGGCCGCCCGCCGAGTGGTTGGTGACCGACAGCCGGACCTTGTTCCACCCGTGGAGCAGGATGTCGGGATGGTGGTTCGCCGCCTCGGCCAGCTCGCCGACGGCGTTGACGAACTCCATCGCGCGGGCGAAGTTCTCGAACTGCCACTCGCGCACGATCTCGTCGCCCTCGCGCGCCCACTCGCTGTCCGACAGGTGCTCGGCGATCTGCTCGTCGTTCAGCAGTTCCATATCGTTTCTCCCGTGCGGATCGTGTCCCTCGTGCCCTCGGCCACCGAGCTGCTCTTCGCGCTCGGGCTCGGCGACGAGGTTATCGCCGTCACGCACGAGTGCGATTACCCCCTCGAGGCACTGGAGCTCCCGCGGGTCACAAGCGACGTGCTCGAGCCCGGGCTGAGCGCCCGTCAGATCGACGCCGCGGTGCGCGAGCGCACCCAGCGCGGGGAGGCGATCTACGCGCTCGACGAGGAGCACCTGGCCGAGCTCGAGCCGGACCTGATCGTCACGCAGGCCGTGTGCGCGGTGTGCGCCGTGTCCCACGACGACGTCGTGGCAGCGGCCGAGCGGATGGACGAGCCGCCGCGCGTGATCTCGCTTGACCCCAGCACCGTCGGCGAGGTGCTGGGCACGGTCCGCACGGTCGCCGAGGCGACGAATCGTCGCGACGCCGGCGTCGCGCTCGTGCACGAGGCCTCGCGCCGGATCGACTTGGTGCGCCTCGCCGTCCGCGGGGCTCCCCGTTCGCGGGTCGCCGCGCTCGAGTGGCTGGACCCGGTGTTCGTCGCCGGCCACTGGACGCCGCAGCTCATCGAGTACGCCGGCGGGGTGGACGCGCTGGGGTTCGCCGGCGAGCGCTCGCGCACGGCGGAGTGGGCCGAGATCGCCGCGGTCGAGCCCGACGTCGTCGTCGTCATGCCGTGCGGTTACGACGCCGCCCGTTCTCTGGAGGAGGCGGAGGACCACCGGGCCGAGCTCGAGGCGCTCGGCGCCCGCGACGTGGTGGCGGTGGACGCATCTGCCTATTTCTCGCGCCCGGGCCCGCGCGTGGTGGACGGGCTCGAGGTGCTCGCCCACCTGCTGCACCCCGACCTCGTGCCCGAGCCGGTGGCGGCCGAGCGACCGCTGCCGCTCTGACCGCCGGATGGTCGGCCCCGGTCCGGCGCGGACCGTCCTCTACGCCCACTCGTCGGCCGGCCGCTACGGAGCGGACCGCCAGCTCGCGCTGCTCGTCTCCAACCTCGATCCCGAGCGCTACCGCGCCCTCGTCGTGCTGCCGGAGGACGGACCGCTGGCCGCGGATCTGCGCGACGCCGGCGCCGAGGTGCACGTGCGGCCGGGTCTCGCCGTGCTGCGGCGGGCTCTGCTGCACCCCGCCGGCGTCGCGCGCGTGACCGCGCGGGCGGCCGCCGACGCGCGCGGCCTCGCCCGTCTCGCGCGCGCCCGCGGCGCGCGGCTGGTCCACACCAACACCTCGGTGACGCTCGGCGGCGCGGCGGCCGCCCGCGCCGCCCGGCTGCCCCACGTGTGGCATGTGCGGGAGATCTACGCCGACTTCCCGCGCTGGTGGCCGGCCTACCGCCGGCTGCTGCTGAGCGCCGACGCCGTCCCCTGCCTGTCGGAGGCGACGCGCGCCCAGTTCGGGGACGCGCCCAACGCGCTCGTGATCCACGAGGGCCTGCCGGCCGAGGCCACGGCGCGCCGACCCCTCGCCCGGAGCGCGGCGCGCGTCGCGCTCGGCCTGCCAGAGGATGCGTTCACATGCCTCGTGCTCGGGCGCCTGAACTCGTGGAAGGGCCAGGAGGTGCTGGCGCGTGCGCTCGCCGAGCCGGCGCTGCGCGAGCGCGGCGCGATCGGGCTGGTGGCCGGCGACGCCTGGCCCGGCGAGGAGCGCCACGAGCGCGCGCTTGGAGCACTGCGCTCCGAACTGGGGCTCGGCGACCGCCTGCGCCTGCTGGGGTTCCGCGACGATCTCGACGCGCTCTACGGCGCGGCCGACGTCGTGTGCGTGCCCTCGACGCGGCCCGAGCCGCTCGGGCTGGTCGCGCTCGAGGCCGCCGCCGCGGCCAAGTGCGTGGTCGCCTCCGACGCGGGTGGGCTGCCGGAGATCGTGCGCGACGGGGAGACCGGCCGGCTCGTCGCGCCCGGCTCGGCCCCGGCGCTGGCGTCAGCGCTCGGAGAGCTCGCCGACGAGCCTGATCTGCGGACGCGGCTGGGCGCCGCGGCGGCGGTGGACGTGCGCGCGCGCTTCTCGACGGCCCGCCTGCTCGAGCACACGCAGGCGCTCTACGACGACCTGCTCGCTTAGATGCCCGTCCCGCCGGCCACCGCGAGGGATCCGGCGACCGCCGCGGCGGCGATCACCGCGCAGAAGACGTAGCCCAGCGCCGCCTGGCCAGGGCGCTCGCCCACCTCGATGAGCGCCAGGGCGGCGATCGCGCCGCCGATGAGGCCGCCGATGTGGCCCCCGATCGAGATGCCGCCCCATGTGAAGCTGAAGAGGAGGTTGATGACAATCAAGCCGGCGATGGGCGAACGCCAGGGATCCACCCCCCGCGCACGCATGACGATGACCGCGCCTCCCATCAGTCCGAACACCGCTCCGGAGGCGCCCACGGTCGGCGAGTCCGGCGTGAGAAGCAGCGCGCCGAAGGACCCGCACAGCAGCGAGGTGAAATACAGCGAGAGGAACCGGACCTTGCCGATCGCCGGCTCCAGCAGCGTCCCGAGGAAGTACAGGATGTACATGTTGAAGCCGATGTGGAGGATCCCGAACGGCAGGTGGTAGTCGTGGAGGAAGCCGCCGGTGACGATTCGCCAGACCTCGCCCTGCGTGTTGATCAGCGGCCCGAAGAGGGCGCCGTGCTCGTAGATCCAGCCCCCTCCCACCTGCCCGGCCGCCGCCGCGACCTCGGCGATCCACGCAACCACGTTGATCGCGATCAGCGCGTAGGTCACGACCGGCTCGGAGCCGACGTTGCGAATCGTCCGCACCGGCGTGCGCTCGCGGGCGCACTCGGGGCAGCGCATGCCGACGGGCGTCGGCGTCATGCAGTCCGGGCAGATCGGGCGTCCGCAGTTCGAGCACGACACGCCCGTTTCCCGATTGGGGTGCCGGTAGCAGGTCGCCATGAGGGTCGGTGACGCTAGCAGGAGCGTCTCAGCGCTCGATGAAGGCGCTCAGACGTGGAAAAGGGCCCTCAGGCGGGCCGGGCGACGATCATCGGCGGGCTGGTCGGCATCAGCGAGCCGCCGCTGGGCTCGGCCGTCACCATCACCTGATCGCCGTGATCCACCGAGTGGGCGATCGGGATGTCGCCGGAGCGGACGACGAACGTCGTTCCGGCGGGCACCGGCGCGGCGGCGCCGTGCTTGACCCACACCTCGTAGACCTTCTGGGCGGGGGGCTCGGGCATGTCGCGCACCATCAACGTCGCCCGGCGGTCGGAGACCCGCAGGGCGGCGCTGGTGTTCGGCGTCACCCCGGCCACCGAAGCGACCTGGGCCTGGACCGTGCGGACGGAGCCACCGGTGTCCGCCCCGCCGCCGATGACGAAGCCGACGATCGCGGCGACTGCGAGGCCGGCGGCGGCCGCCGCCGCGAATGCGGGCCGCGCGAGGAGGGCGCCCAGCCGGCGGCGGCGGCGCGGCTCCGGCGGGCGGTCGGCCCCCTCGCCAGCCGCCTGCAGCAGCTCGGCCTCGGCCCGGACGACCGACATGACGCGAGCCTTGAGCTCCGGCGGCGCGTCCACCGGCGGCGCGGCGCTGGGCAGCGCGTCGACGGCGAGGCGCAGCGCCGCGAGGTCCTCCCGGCAACGGTCGCATTCGCCGAGGTGAATCTCGACGCGCGCCGCCTCATCGTGGGGGAGCGCGCCGAGGGCATAGGCGCCCAAGGCCTCGGCCGCCTCGTCATGGGCGCGAGTGAAGGCTTCGCCGCTCACGACATCGCCTCCTGCAGCCCGCCGAGGCTGCCGCGGAGCTTCTCGAGGCCGAGGCGCATGCGGCCCTTGATCGTCCCGACCGGGGCGTCGAGCAGCTCGGCGATCTCCGAGTGGGTGAAGCCGCCGAAGTAGGCCAGCTCGATCACCCTGCACTGCTCGGCGGGCAGCTGATCGAGCGCGGCGCGCACCGAGGCGGCCTCCTCGCGCCGGGCCGCCTCGACGTCGGTGCGCTCGCGCGCCTCGAAGCGCTCCTCGAGGCCCTCGTCGCTGGCGCGGCGGCGGTCGTGGACGAGCGAGCGTCGGAGCGCGTCGATCGCCCGGTTGTGGACGATGCCCAGGACCCACGTGCGCACGCTGCCCCGCGTGCGGTCGTACCGCGTGCCGCTGCGCCAGAGGGCGAGGAAGGCCTCCTGCGTGACGTCCTCGGCCACCCCGCGCCGCCCGCACATGCGGTAGGCCAGCGAGTACGCGGCGTCGGTGTGGCGCTCGTAGATGATCTGAAAGGCCGCGGCATCGCCCCGGCTGGAGAGCTGGATCAGATCCTCGTCGGCCAGGCGGTGCAGGCCGGAGTCGCCTGAGGGCCCGGAGGCGCGAGCGCGTGACATGCCACCGGACATTACGGCGGCCGGGTGGGGCCGGATCAGACGGTCAGCCCTTCGGGAGGAACTTGCGCGCCTCGCCGTAGACGTCCTTGAGCGCCTGCTCGGCCGCGTCGAGCACACCGTGGGGCCGCGCGCGGCGGCGGCGCTGGCGGGCGCGAAGCAACACCAGTGCGGCGCCGGCCGTCGACCCGACCACGACGGCGGCCGCGGGGCGGACCCAGTTGCGCGGATCGCGCATGGCCGACAGCTCCCAGGCCTCCAGCTCGTCCGCGGCGATCTCAGTGAGGTTGACGAGGGTGCTCTCGATCCGCTCGGACATGTCGGCGGGCGGATCGACCGGGGTCAGCGCCTGGCGCACCAGCAGCTCGAAGTCGGCGGCGTCGCTCACGAAGCTCCCTCCCCCTCAGGCGTCTTCACGATCTCCTCCAGCTGCCGGATCGCGCGGTGGATGAGCACCTTGGTGGCGCCGTCCGAGCGCCCCATCGCGCGCGCGATCTCGCGGTTGTCCATGCCCAGAGCGAAGCGCATGACCAGCGCCTCCCGCCGGTCGTCCGGCAGCTTCTTCACGCCCTCGAGAATGGCCTTCAGCTCCTCGCGCCCCTCGACGAGCGTCTCGGTGTCGTGCGGTGCGCTGATGATGGCGGCGTCCTCGATCGAGGTCTGTGGCTTGCGCGAGCGGTCGCGGTAGAAGTTCGCCGCGAGGTTGTGCGCGATCCGGATCAGCCAGGGGCGCAGCGGCCGGCCGTTGGACTCGCGCTGCGCCCGCTCGAAGTGCCGGTAGGCCTGCAGGAACGTCTGCTCGGTGAGGTCCTCCGCGTCGTGGTGATTGCCCACGCGGTAGTACGAGTACGAGTACACGTCGCGCAGGTGCGCGCGGTAGAGATCGGAGAACTCCGCGTCGAGCTGCGCCTTGGTTTTCTCCGTGGTGGCCACGCATGGAGAGGCTAGCTGCCCTTCGGTCAGGCCGCTCGGGCCGCTCTAGTCGCGGCGCCGGGCGCCGTGATGGCGGCCGACCAGGTCTCCGGCTCGATCCGCCCCGCGATCAGCTCGGCGAGGCTTCCGACCGCCGGGGCCTGCAAACCCTCCTCGCGCAGCACGCCCGCGAGGAGAGGGACGGCGTCGACCGCCTCCGCGGTCTGGCCCAGGATCGGTGTGACCTCGGCGGCGGGCACTCCGGAGGCGAGCAGCTCCCCGGCACGCCGGCTGCGGCCGTCGGCCGCCATCACCGTGGCGACGAGGTCGCCGGTCCCCGCCAAACCGGCGAACGTCTCGGGCCGCGCGCCGCGGCGGCGTGCCAGGCCCTCGACCTCGGCGAACACCTTGCCGGCGGCGGCGCCTGCGACGTTGGGCCCGGCGGGCGCGGCGGCGGCCGCGGCCAGGGCCGCGGCGTTCTTGGCACACCCGGCCAGTTCGACGCCCGTCACGTCGGTCGTGCGGTGCACGTCGAAGCCGGCGCCGTTGAGCGCGTCGGCAAGCAGGCGAGCGAAGGCGCCGTCGACCGAGGCGACCACGAGCGAGGCGCCCTGCGCGAGCGCATCGCGGGCGTGGGCCGGGCCGCCGATACAGCCGACCGCCGTGGCGGCCACCCGCTCCGCGGCATACGCCGTCGGGAGCGTGCCCAGCGGCGGCACGAGACCCTTCGCCGCGACCAGGACGTTGGCCCGCGAGGGCACCCGGGCGCCGTGCTCGGCGAGCGCTGCGGGCAGGTCGCGAGCCGGCACGGCGAGGCACACGAGGTCGGCGCCGCCCAGGTCGAGCTCGCCCGCCGAACGGACGGACACGGTCTCCGGCAGCCGCACGCCGGGCAGATAGCGGTCGTTCTCTCCGGTTCGCGCGATCGTGTCGGCCTGCTCGCGTGTCCGAGTTCCGAGCTCGACCTCGACGCCGGCGCGCGCCAGCATGACGGCGAGCGCGGTGCCCCACGAACCGCCCCCGACGACAGCGGCGCGGCGCAGCGGCGGGACCCCGCCGAGCCACTCCCATTGGAGCATCACGCACGGCCAGATGCGCTCGGTCACGGCGGCGGCCAGCGCCCGCGAGGGCTCGGCCACGCGAGGAAAGGTGAGCGGGCGACCGCAGCGGATGCGGACCTTGTGCGGTCGAATGCGCCAGCCGCGGCGGACGGACTCCGTGCCGATCACGGCGACGGGGACGATGGGAGCGCCGGCCTCGAGCGCGAGTCGCCCGACGCCGCGCCTCGGCCGGCCGAGCCCACCGGGTCGCACGCGCGTGCCCTCGGGGAAGATCACGACGCAGTCGCCGTGCTCGAGAATGGCCCGCGCGGTTCGCATCATCTCCTCGTCGGAAGCGCCGCGGTCGACCGGGAAGGCGCCGAGGGCGTTGAGGATCCAGGCCTGCCAGCGGCGGGCGAACAGCTCGCTCTTTGCCACGTAGTACACGGGACGGCGGACCAGCGTCCCGATCACGAACGGGTCGAGGAACGAGCGATGGTTGGCGGCGAAGATGACCGGCCCCTCCTCCGGCATGTGCTCGCGCCCGATCCGGCTGAGACGGAAGTAGAGGTGGAAGAACGGCTGCAGGATCGCGCGCACGAGCCAGTACACGTACGGGTTCACGCCGCGCTCCCGCGCGCGCCCGTGGAGCCTGGAAGCAACGGCCGGATCCATGTGCTCACCCAACCCCGAGCCGACGGCCTCGTTACAGTTGCGACGTCATGGCAATCGACTGGACAGCCACCTCGCGCGGCGCCGCCGCGGGCGTGGTGGCCGCCGGTGTGTGGGCGGCGCAGATGCCGCTCGACAAGCGGCTGTTCGACAGCTCGTACGACGACGTCGAGCTGCTCGGCAAGGCGGTCGTCTCCGAGCATCGGCTGTGGTACCCCGCGGGCCTCGCTCTCCACCTGGCCAACGGCGCCGCCTTCGGAGCCGCGTTCGCCCTCGCAGGCCAGCGTGTCACGCTCCCGCTGCCGCCGTGGGCCCGCGGCCCTCTGGCCGCGCTGGCGGAGAATTTCGCGACCTGGCCGCTGGCCCTCGTCTCCGACCGCTACCACCCGCGCCGCGACGACCTACCCGCCCTGACGGGCAACGCCCGCGCCCTCGCCCAGTCGACCTGGCGCCACCTGCTGTTCGGCGTCGTCTTCGGCGAGCTCGAGCGCCGGCTGAACCGGTCCGACGAGGACCTGCCTCCGGCGTACGAGGCCTACGTCTCCCCCAACGGCCACGGCTCGATCGAGCACGCCGCGGCGGCGGGCGCCGCCGGCGAGGCCTGATCACGCGAGCGTAGACTCGGCGCCCGGCGCCGGAGTAGCTCAGCTGGTAGAGCAGCCGCCTTGTAAGCGGCAGGTCGTCGGTTCGAGTCCGACCTCCGGCTCTTCCGCCATTTTCCCGCAGCGGCAGCCTGAGCCGGGGGACGCTCAGGCGAGTGCGGGCTCGGCAGCCGAGCCGGCGTCCCGCTTGGCCGCGACCTCCGCGAGAAAGGCGGGGACGACGGCCGGGTCGAACTGCGTGCCGGCGCAACGGCGCAGCTCGGCGCATGCCCGCTCGGAATCGACCGCGGCCTTATACGGCCGGTCGGTGATCATCGCGTCGTAGGCGTCGCAGGCGCTCACGATCCGCGCGCCGAGCGGGATGTCCTCGCCCGCGAGCTCGTCGGGGTAGCCGCTGCCGTCCCAGCGCTCGTGGCTCCAGCGCACGAGCCGGGCCACGTCGGTGAGCGAAGGGGCGGCGCTGATGATGCGCTCGCCGATGATCGTATGGCGCTTCATGAACTCCCACTCCTCGGGCTCGAGCGGCTCGGGCTTGGCCAGGATCGCGTCGGGGATGGCCACCTTGCCGACATCGTGCAGCCGCGCGGCGTGGGCGATGCGCTCGACCTCCTTGTCGTCGAGCCCGAGCCGGCGCGCGACGGCCGCCGCCATGTCGGCGACGCCGCCGACGTGCTGGCCGAGGTCGGGGTGGCGCTCCTCGAGCGTGCGCAGAAGGACATCGGCGACCTGGCGGCCCGCCGGCGGGCGGCCGCCTGCCTTCTCGGCGTACATGCGCTTGTCGGCCAGACGGAGGGCCTCCTCGCGCGTCGCGGCCTCGGTGGGCGCGACCACCCAACCGGAGGACGTGCCGATGGCGAAGCCGTCGCCGCGCTCGCTCAACGCGGCGGCCACGTCGACGCTCAGCGCGTCGATCGCATCGGTGCCGCCGGGGGCGATCACGCAGAACTCGTCGCCGCCGAGCCGGTACACCTCACCGCGCGTACCCACGTCGTGGCGCAACCGGCGGCCGAGGCGGGTCAGGAGGGCGTCGCCTGCGAAGTGGCCGAAGGCGTCGTTGTAGGCCTTGAACCCGTTGAGGTCGAGCAGCCCCAACGCCATCGGGAGGCCGCTCGGGCCGTCGGTCTCGGCAAACCGCGCCTCGAGGTCGGCCATGAGCTTGCGGCGGTTGTGCAGGCCGGTGAGCCCGTCGCTGAGCGACGCGATCTCCAGTCCGCGCTGCGCCTCGCGCATGCGCCCCCGCACCTGCTCGTTGAGGCTCCACGCAATGATGCCCGCGAGGCCGGCGGCCGCCACGAAGGCCGCGTGAATCGCGGCCCACTTCCACGGCTCGTTGAACTGCTCGGCGCGGTTGAACACGGCGCGCGGATCGATCATGCCCAGGACGCCGTGGTGCAGGAGCACGTAGGCAACGGCCAGGAGGAAGACCGACCAATCCTCGTATAGCGTCAGCAGCAGGATGATCACGAAGAACGAGAAGTGCATCTCGATCAGCCCGCCGGAGATGTGCACCATCACCGCCGCCGTGGTGAGCAGGCCGAGCGAACACGCGATCGAGCGAGCCTTGTGCCCGAACCGCGGCATGCTCGCAATGAGCGCGAGGGCGGTCTGGGGAACGACGTGCAGGAGCGTGTGGAACGCGCTGAACCCGGTGACCACGCTGTAGATCGGCAGCGTGACGACGCTCAGCCACAGCACCCAGACCAGCGCCTCGTGGCGGCGCTCCCACTCCTGGGGCTCGAGGGTGCCACCCTGAGGAAGACCCTGTCGAAGTCGCGAGACCGATCCCATCCAACCGCATGGATCGGCCATTGGGCCGACTTCTTGAGCCCCCCTCACCGAATCGAGGTAGGGTCCGCGGCCGTGCGACGCGCGGCGCTCATTTCGATCCTGCCCGTCTTCGTGCTGGCCGGGTGCGGCGGCGGCGGTAACGACAAGTCGGCCACCTCGACCGCCGCTGGGCCCGCGACCGCGACCACACCTGCGCCCGGCGCAGGCGCGGGGCAGCTTCAGACCAAGCCGAAGGTGACCGTGCCGAGCGGCAAGCCGCCGACCAAGCTCGTGAGCAAGGACATCGTCACGGGCACCGGCGCGACCGCCCAGCCGGGCGACACCGTGTCCGTCCACTACGTCGGCGTGTCGTACGCCAACAAGAAGCAGTTCGACGCTTCATGGGACCGTCACCAGCCGTTCACGTTCCAGCTCGGAGGTGGCATGGTGATTCCCGGCTGGGACCAGGGGGTGGTCGGGATGAAGGTCAACGGCCGCCGCGAGCTGATCATTCCGCCGGATCTCGGCTACGGCGCACAGGGACAGCCCCCGGCCATCGCCCCGAACGACACGCTGGTCTTCGTCATCGATCTGCTGCGCGTCCAGCCGGGCGCGGGCGGCGCGACCACTCCCGCTCAGTAGCGCGGCAGTCCTCGCACAGCCCGGTGAGGACGACCGCCGCGGCATCGGCGGCGAATCCCGTGCGGCGCGCCCCGGCCTCCGCGGCGAGCAGCGCCCGCTCGAGGCCCTCGGCGCCGTCGAAGTCCTCGACCCGGCCACAGCGCCGGCACACGGAGTGATGGTGGGCGTCGGTGCGCGGGTCGTAGCGGACGGCGCCGCGGCCGGCGTGGACGCGCCGCACGATCCCGAGCTCCTCGAACAGCTCGAGCGTCGCGTAGACCGTGGGCAGCGAGATCCCGGGCAGGTCGCGCGCGACGGCCTCGCGCGCCTCCTCCGCGGTGACATGGCGGCCGCGAGCGCGCAGCTGCCGATGGATCACCAACCGCGGGGAGGTCACCCGTAGGCCGCGCGCCCGCAGCAGGGCGGTGAGCTCGGCGTCGGCATCGCGATCCGCTGAGGAGGAGTTCATAGGCTCGAAGTGTAGCTAGATCTTAGGGCTACCTTATTGCAAAGAGTTTGTATTA
Source organism: Solirubrobacteraceae bacterium (assembly GCA_033855795.1). GTDB lineage: Bacteria > Actinomycetota > Thermoleophilia > Solirubrobacterales > Solirubrobacteraceae > JALYZC01. The sequence continues at coordinate 24,151 of JAWVFS010000267.1, forward strand.
TGACCGTGTGAACGTGATCCAGGCGGCACGACGAGACGAGAGGGCCTTCGTGCTCCGGGTGGTGCAGCCGGCCCTCGTGGGCCTCATCGACGGCACTGTCTCGACCCTCGCGCCGATCTTCGCGACGGCCTTCCTGGCCGGCTCGCACGCGGCGCTGCTCGTCGGCCTCGCGACGGCGATCGGCGCCGGCATCAGCATGGGGCTCTCCGAGGGCCTGTCCGACGACGGCTCGCTCACCGGGCGCGGGTCGGGCAACACGCGCGGTGCGATCACGGGCCTGGCCACCACGTTCGGCGGCACCTTCCATGCCCTGCCGTTCATCATCGCCGACCGCGATACGGCCGTGGTGGTGGCGTCGTGCGTGGTCGCCTGCGAACTGGTGATCATCGCCTACGTGCGCAAGCGGTTCCTGGCCGTCTCGTGGCGCTCCTCGCTGCTGCAGGTGACGCTCGGCGGCGCGCTCGTGACGTCGGTCGGGTTCCTCATCGGCAACGCCTGAGATGCACCGCAGCAGAGGGGCAGACGCCTCGTCGTC
>JAWVFS010000268.1:0-6316 GCA_033855795.1 Solirubrobacteraceae bacterium
ACGGAGGGCCCCGGTGCTGCACAGATTTCTCTCGCGACTGACCTACGCCAATATCGTGGCGACGGTGGCGGTGTTCTTGGCCTTGGGTGGTGGCGCCTACGCGCTGTCGGGTATCCCTGACAGCGGCGGCGTCTACCACGGCTGCGTCGCCTCGTCCGGCGCCCTGCGCGTTGTCAGCAAGGCTTCTTCGTGCCTGAAGGCCAGGACCGTGAAGCGCGGGAGCCGACGTGTTCGTATTCCCGGCGAGTCGGCCATCGTGTGGAATCAGCAGGGACGGCCCGGCGTCAACGGCGCCCAAGGGCCCGCCGGCCCGCAGGGTTTCCAGGGACAGCAGGGACAGGGCATTCCGGGCACCCCGGGCTCCGCCTCCGCGAGCGCTTCGTTCGGTGGCATCCAGAACTTCCCCACGATCGCCGCCGGCGCCACGGTCTTCACGAGCCCCGCGGACGACGTGCAGTTCCCTGACTCTCGGAATATCCTGACGCCCAACGCGGCCGTCACGCTCCGCGACCTGGCGGTCCTGTCGAATGGCTCGAACCTCCCGGCGAACGTCAGCCTGCTGTTCACGCTCATTGGGCCGAGCGGGGAGATCAGCTGCACGATCCCGACGGGCAGCCGCTCGTGCAATTCGGGTGCGCAGACTGCAACTGTTCCACCGGCCTCAGAAGTATCGCTGACGATCCAGAACACCGGTACGGCTAGCTACGGCGACAGCCCCTCGATCGAGTTCGGCTGGCGCGCGACGGGGTAGGCCGCCGCAGCGGCGATCCGGGAAACCGCCGTGTGCGCGGCACGCCGCGGCAGGCGAGAGCGTGCTCGCCCGTGACGACGTCGTCTCGAGCGTCCAACAGCACTGGCGGGTCGATCAGCGGAGCGGGAGCAGACACCGTTCCCGGGCCGCTTCGGCTGGCGGGCCACCACACCGTGACGCGCTAGCTCCGAGCCGCGGGGCTGCGGGAGTAGGCGACCGCTCACCCGCGGACCGGGGCCCGCAATGGCGGGATCGGAACCGCCGCGCCAAAGTGGGACCTAGAGGAGGGTTTACGACCAGCCCCCGATGTCTGCACCGCGGCTCGTCTGACCCCTTCAACGGGGGTGACGTCGCGACTGCTTCATGGGCACTTCGAACGTCGCGATGCGCGAGACGTCCGAGGCGCATTCCGCCGTCACGAGGATCAAGGACCACTGGAGCGCGCTCGGCTCCTTCAAGCGCAGTCGCCGCTACCGCCTCGCGCAACTGCTCGGCGAGCCGCTTGCCCGATGGCGGCGGCGCAGCGACAGCTGACTCACGGCCCTGGTGGTCGTTATGCCGGCGAGAGCTGCGGCTCCGGGAGGGCTCTCAGGGCGGAGGCGTCCGCCCCCAGCAGCCCGCGCACGACGGCGCGGTCATCGAACTCGTGCCAGATGCCGGACCGGTCGATCATCTGCCTGGTCAGGGGGCCGCGGCCGAGCACGAGGACCAGGTCGCCGGGTCTGGCCTCGGCGAGGGTCTCGCCGATCGCCGCCCGCCGGTTCAGTACGACGCGCACGTTCCCGCCGAAGACTGAGCGCGCCCCGCGCAGCATGTCCTGCACGATTGGAAGGGGCCGCTCCCCCCTCAGGTTGGAGGTCGTGAGCACGAGCTCGTCGGCCTTCGAACGCAGGACCTGACCGGACCGGTGCTGTTCGGCCGGGTCGTGTCCCCCGACCGTGCCCGCCACCACGCGCAGACGGCGGTCGCGGCGATGGTCAAGGATCCGCCGGGCGGTGTCGAGAGCCTGCTTGAAGCCGTCCGGGCTGTGGGCATAGTCGACGATGACGTCGAAGGGACGGTCGTGGACGACGATCTCGAAGCGGCCGGGCGGTGCCTCGGCCTCCTCGAGGGCCACCTTGGCGCAGTCGTCCGCTACGCCGAGGGCCCCGGCGAGGGCGAGTGCGGCGGCGACGTTGCTGGCGTTGTGGGATCCGGGGAGATGCGGCCGTACGTCCAGGCACCCCCGGGGTGTTTCGATCGCGATGTGGTTGTGGGTCAGGGTCCAGGCGCACGAGCGGATGCGGTAGTGCGCACTCGGATGGGTGCCGTAGAGAACGCAGCGGCCACCGGCGGTTTGCACTTCGTGAGCCAGGCGCCGGCCAAAGGGATCGTCGGCATTGATGACCGCGAGCCGGACGCTCCGACCGTCCCGTCGGAACACACCGCGCTTGCAGGCGGCATAGCGCGCCATTGAGCCGTGTCGATGCAGGTGATCCCGAGACAGATTCGTGAACACGCCCACGGCCGGCAGGAACTTTGGGCACGTGTCGAGCTGGTAGCTCGACACCTCGCACACGAGGGCCGAAGCCCAGTTCGGCGCGGCGCTCAGCGGCGGCCCGTACAGCGTGTTGCCCACGAGCGCGCTGCGGGTCCCCGCGTGCTTCAGGACGGCGTGGATCAACGCCGCCACCGTGGACTTACCGTTCGTCCCGGTGACAGCGACCACAGGTGCCCGCGCGAGACGCCAGCCGAGCTCCAGCTCGTCGATCAGCGTCACGCGCTCAGCGACCGCTTCGGCGATCACCGGGGTGTGGGGCGGAATCCCGGGGCTCTTGACGATGCAGCCCGGGCGGAGCGCATGGAGGAGCTCGTCCGGCCTCCGCTGCGGGCCGAGGTACACGGGAATGCCCTCGGACTGCAGTTGCCGCCGCCGGCGTCGGGTATCCGGCGAGATCAGACCGTCCCACGCAGCGACCGGATGGTGGCCGATGCCACTCAGGGCGCGGATCGCTGCGTCGCCGGCGCGTGCCAGGCCGGCGACGAGATAGGGGCCATCGGGCACCGGCGGAGGCGAAGAGCCTTCGCGCTCGAGTGCCTCGAGCCGAGCGGTGGCCGAGTGCATCGTGCAGGGAGTCTCGTCGTTGATCGGGCCGCGTGTCATGCGGCTACACGGCCGGCGGCATCGTGCGCCTCGCAGAGTCACGCCCGCCTACGGGCCGATGGCCCTCCCGCCAGACTGCAACGACGCGACCCAGATCCGACCCCTTCAACGGGATGAAGCATTCCCCAGAGCCGCGCCCCGTGGAAACGCAAGGCAACCACGGGTGGCGCCGAGCTGGGGGTCCATGAACACCGGCACGTGGATCTTCGCCAGTGCGTGAAGCTGGCGCCCTTCAGCGCCCGCGGGCGCGGCACCGACGGTCGCCCGCGGGCGGTTGTCCGGGCGCATAGCGCTCGCCGGCCGGCAGCGGCTGACGTGAGACCGGTCGCACCGTCCGGCAGTCAGGCCGTTCGCGGACGGGCAGCGTCAGTCGCAACCCTCGCACCTGGACCTGGAAGGCCCCGTTGGAGGGCCGGGCGAACGGCGGATCGCCTCCCAGCAGCTCCAGCTTGGGAACGTGTCCCGGCGCGAATCTCCACGCGCCCGGGTGTAGCTGCCAGATGTTGGCGCCGCCGTGAGGTCGATAGAGGCCACGCGCGACCAGCGTCTGGCTCCCGCCCGGCGCAACGTCCCACAGGCGCCCGGCGATCTGCGCGAGACCCGCCGGCGCGGCCCCGGTGTCGAGCCGGGCGGTAATCGTCGGCGCCCCGAGCAGGGTGAAAGCACGGCGTGGGGCGGGCAGGCTGTAGCTCGCCGTGCCCGGTTCGGCACTCGACGCCGTCGTCGCGCACGAATCCCCGCTCGCCACCGGGTCGATCGCCGCGCCAACCTGCGGGTTGCCGCCCGGCGACGAGACTGCTTTGGGCGCGGGTGAGGAGAAACGCACCTCGCCCCGCGCGAGCCGCGCGAACGTGGAAGCGTGGAACGGCCCGCCCGAACGAACGCTGTGGGGGCAGGTCTCGACGTAGCCCTCGACCCCGAGCGGGGGACGCCGCGCGCCGCGACCGAGGAAGTGATCGAACCAGGCGTGGATCGAGCTGATGAGACGCGCCCGTTCGGCCGGCTTGTTCGCCGAGCGCTGATGCCCGAAGTCGCCGAAGAGCATCGCCAGCGGGGAGCGCGGATGGCGCGCCGCCGTGCGGTTGGCGAAGCGCACCGCCTCGTCGACCGGGAAAAGATCGTCGGTGAAGCCGCTGGCGACGAACAGCGGCGCCGGGGGCACGCCGTCATCGATGTAGTAGGGGGAGTGGTAGCGCTTGAGCTGCCCGACGACCGCGGCGGCGCTCCGGTCCGTGTAGGGCTCGCCCCGGTCGGTCCGTGCCACCCAGTTCGTCACGTCGGCGTTCGGGTCCAGGCCGGGAGGAGCCAGAAAGCCCATCGGCCGCCCCGGCACGAAGGGCTCGCCCACCGGCTGCCCCGGCCCGGTGGCGAATTGAGCCGCCGCGAAGATGCCATTGACGAAGGTCGCCTTCTCGACCCCGACCGGAGAGCTGTCGACGCCGGGCGGGGTGGTCGCGTAGGTCAGGGTCGCGCCGTTGGGGGCGGCCGCGTACACCAGGTCGGTCCAGGGGATCACCGGGGCTGCCGCGGCGATCCGCAGCGGCGTGCCCGCCGGGCTGCGCCACGGTCGCAGGCGGCCGTCGGGAAGCATCACCCGGTCACGGAGCGCGGCGAGCTCGAACGACTGGCCGCCACCGTAGGAGTCGCCGGTCACGCCGATGGCATCGGGATCGGCGATGCCCTCGTCGACCAACCGACCGATCAGCGTCTGTGTGTCGCGCGCCTCGTAGCGTGAGTCGGCGAGGTGGATGTACCCAGCCGCGCAGGCAGCCGGGTTTGCCAGCCGAGATTCGGGCGTCCCGCACGACCCCCAAAGGCCTCGCGCCGTGTAGGTCAGGACCGCATAGCCGGCGCGTGCCCAGTCGAACGCGTTGTCCGTGTAGGCGGTCGAGGACGGATCCAGATACTCGAACTTGCTGTTGCCGAACCCGTGGATCTCGACGACCAGCGCCAGTCCTCGGGCGCCAGCCGACGGCAGTGTGACGGTCGCATCGAGCGGGACCCCGTCCCACGTAGTGGCCGAGCCCGAGCACTGGTAGACAGCCTGGGCCGGCGCACATGCGTTGAGGCCGAGCGGTCCGGTGGTGGCCGCCGGCGGCGCGGCGGGCAGCGACGGCAGCGGCGGCAGCGCCGCTGCCGTCGCGGTAGGCAGCACCAGCAGCGCCGCTGCCGTCCCAAGCGCACGCACCGAAAGGCGCCCCACGCCACGATTATCACCGCTGCCCGCGGGCGCTGCGCCGGCTCTCATCCGCTGCGCGGTTTGCCGATACCCCACAGGAGTTACCCTTTCACCGGCACTGAAGTAATCGCAGGCGTCGCGACCCTTCAACGGGGATGAAGGCAGCGCGACCGTCGGGCTGTCGTCCTGGGAACCCGTCCGACCAGGCCGCGGGCCGCGCGCCGAATACCTAGAGCGGCAGCTTGCCGCGACCGCGCCGTCCGGCGGACGCGCTCTTGCTCTTGGCTCGCTGCGAGGTGTCGAACGGCTTGCGCAGTAAGCGTCCGAGCGGTCCGGGCGCCTTGCTGGCGCCGCGCTGGCCGACCCCGAGGGTCTTTCCGACGCCGCGCTCTGGTCCGCGCGACAGGCGCGGGACCAGGAAGCCAAGGATCAGGAGCAAGACGCAGACGACGGCGATGGCGGCGATGAGCATGGGTCCCTTCGGGCGTTCGGCGGTTGGCTTTCGTCTACCCCTACGGATCGCGATGAATCTGCTCGGCCGGCTCGAACCAAGGCCGCCGCCTTGCCGCCGAACAGGTCGACCTCGATCATCTCGGTCTTCGTGGTGTGGTTCTCACTCGACAGCTTCGTCCTGACCCTGGCGCAGGCCGCGTGCATCGCTCTTCCTCGGGCCGGACTGCCCCCATGGCTGGCGCGGTTCCGGACCGGGGCGTGGGCGCTGACCCTTCCGCTCTCGATCGCGGTGGTGGTCGCGGCCATTGCGCTCGCCTCGCCGGCCGCCGACGTGCTGACGTGGGTCGCGCTGCTGCTGGTGCCGCCGGGGTGCGCGCTCGCGTTGGGGTGGGCGATGCGTGGCGGACGGCCGTGGCTCGCCGTACTCGTCGTGCCGCTGGTGGTCCTCGTGTGGGCGCTGCCCGACGACCGGCTCGGCCAGGCGGCGGGCGTGACGCTGATCGTCGGCTCCGCCGTGACGCTCGGGCGGCTGCTGGCCGGAGCTGCGCCGCTGACGTTCCTCAAGGTGGGCGTGGTGGCCATGGCCACCGTCGACGCGATCCTGGTGTTCTCGCACAACCTCCAGGCGCCCAACTCGCTCCTCGTGGCCGCGTCGCCGGGCCTCGGGCTGCCGCGGCTTCAGTCCGCGTCGTTCGGCACCGCCGGCCTGGGCTACGGCGACTTCTTCGCCGCCGCGGTCGTCGGCGGGATCCTCGCGGCCGAGCGCGCCCCGCAGTTCGCCGCCGCCGTC
>JAWVFS010000269.1:0-5291 GCA_033855795.1 Solirubrobacteraceae bacterium
CGGCCAGTATGCGCTCGATGTGGTTCTGCCACAGCCCGAGCCCGTAGGGGTGCCGGGTGGGGAAGTCGCTGATGTCCAGAGGCGTCCCGGCGAATGCGGCGACCTGCACCGTCTGCCCCTCCGCGAGGAACCGATCGGCGATTCCACGTTGGTCGAGCACCTCGATCGTGCGTGAATGCAACCCGCCTGCACGCGAGCCGGCGAGCTCCTGGCTCGCGCGCCGCTCGACGATGGCGACGTCGACCCCCGCCAACGCCAACTCGCCCGCCAACATCAGCCCTGTCGGGCCGCCTCCGGCCACCACGACCGCATGTTCGGTCACACGCCACCCCCGTAGATTCTGGTTCCGGCCGGAGATTCTGCAGCACGACCCGGGTCTTGCCGCAAGCGCCCGGTGCGCTCTACACTGAGACTGGCAAGGCGTGGGTCGCTCGTTTTCCTTGTCCGCTACGGACGGACGAGTCCCTTGCAGAGCGGCGGGCGCGGCGCGTACGGCAATGCAGCCGGACCCTCGGTCGTCGCCCCAATCGTTTGTCCGCTTCGGCGGCCCATGATCTCGCTTACCCGCGGCCGAGGCGCCTAGTTGGCGCCGACGACCTTGAAGCTCTTGTTGACGAAGACGTGGTGAGGCCAGTTGACACCGATGTTGTGGACTTCGTACTCGCCGTTGCTCAGCTTGACGACCCGGTCGACGACGCCGCCCGGGTAGGCGGCCAGTGCGGCTACGGTCGCCTTGTTCGCCGTCGTTCCGCTGACGATCGTCCCCGACCCCTGACTGTAGTTCGCCGGGATCTGACCGACCTGCTTCGCCGTGGAGGGCGCTCCGCGCTCGAAGGGGACCACCGCCGAGGAAGTGGCGCTAGTCGACTGCACGACGACCTGCGTTGCCGTGATGGTTGTTCCGTTGGTTGTCCCGAGGACGAGGACGGACTGACCCTTCTTGATCGCGCTGGCCGTAATCGAGCGCGTCCCCTTCTTGTATTTCGTGGAGGATGCGACGTGGACGGTCACCTTCTGACCCGCCGAGGTCGACACCGTGAAGCTCGACTTGGACACGCTAGCGACCGTGCCGACCGTTCCTCCGGCAGCCGGTCCAGACCGAGCGTTCGATGCTCCCCCTGGTGCGTGTCCAAAGCCGGGGTTGGATCCCGCTGTGGTCGTTGTTGCCGTGCCGGCAGTGGCCGAGCCGCTGCTTGCGGTTGCGCTGACGATGCCGTAGCCACCGCCCGCGACGGCAATCGCGGCAGCCGCAAGGGCGATGGCCCTGTTGAGTCTGCGGGAGAACATGAGCTGATCCTTTCGTTGTCCGTTCACTTTCGGGAACCTGGTTAGTTGCACCATGCCCGGACACCCTTAGAGCTTCCTGAGACGGACCAACCGGGTTCTTGTGAGCGCGCGGCGGCAAGCAGGCCTCCAATCCGGGAAACTGCGCGCGTGCCGACCGAGCGGAGCAGCGAGCTTCGGGACCTTGCGCAGCGTGTCGTGGACGCGCTCCCGTCCGCGGTCGCCGAGGAGGCCGTCCTGACAGGCAGCGTCTCGCGAGGCGTCGCAGACGAGGTCTCGGACATCGAGATGCTGATCGTCACGCCGGAGCAGCTGGAGCTGGCGACGTGCTTCGAGCACGCGCGCGCGGCGGGCCTCGCAGAGCTCGACACCTGGGGGGAGCAGGACTCGCCGGCCCGGCGCGTCTCCGGCTACCGCGAAGGCGTTCCGATCGAGCTGATCTGGTGGTCGCGCGACTACGCGGAGTCGAGCGTCGATGCGCTCTTCCGCGGTGATGCGTCGTCGACGGCCGACGCGCTCGCCTCTGGAGTCTCGCTGCGGACGTCGGGCTCGCTCGCGCGGTGGCAGCTCCGTCTCCGCGACTACCCGCCGGAGCTAGCAGCGGCGCGAATCGAGGAAGCGGCGCTGACCTGGGGCGGGTTCGCAGCCGCGGGCTTGCTGACCCTCGCCCGCCCCGGAGAGCGGCTCGCACTCGTCGAGCGGATGCAGGATGACGCCTCGCGCGTGCTCCGCATCGTGTACGCGCTCAACCGCGTCTGGCAGCCGACGCACAAGCGCGTCGCGATGCGCGTCGCACCGCTCGCCGTGAAGCCCGAGCGGCTCGCCGAGCGGATCGCGGACGCTCTGACCGAAGCTGACCCGCGGCGGGCGCTGCTCGTCATGACCGAGCTGCAGGCCGACACCGTGGCGCTCGCCCCTGAGGGCCCGAACGTCAACCGCGCACGCCGCTGGCTCGCGGCGGGCATCGAGGTACTTAGCTCCCGCGACCGCGCCGGAGCCCACTAGCGCGCCTGCGCGCTTCGCATGCTTGTCATCTCGGGTCGCTCGGCGTAGTGTCCTTCACGTTGTAAAAGCAACGTTCGTTGTCGTGATTGACAGCGGGGATTGGTCGTTTGAACCATGCAGCGGTTTCAACCGCGACAAGGTTTGACCGAGGGTTCACGCGGCGAGCCGCGGACGTCCTGGTTGAGCGGTACCGGCCAGGGTTTCGAGTCCAGCTCGCACTCGCGGCCGAGCAGGCGAGGACGGCTGTCGGCGAGTTCGACGGCGGAACCACAACCTGCGCTCCCGGACTTTCGGGGGCGAGCGTCGAAGCGGGCGTGCCCTTCGACGCATCCTCGAGTCGCGCCCTACCGACGGCGCGCAGCTAAGGAGAGGGAAAGCCAATGCAGACACGCAGCGTCAAGAAGCGACGCGTCAGACTGCAGATCCGACTGGCGGTTGCGCTCGGTGTCCTAGCTCTTGCGCTTCCGCTTCTAGCAGGGGCGGCCGCCGTAACCGCCTCGTGGCCCTCGGGCGGGCACGACATCTCGAACAGTCACTCCAATCCGGCGGAGACGAAGATCACTGCCGACAACGCCGGCCAGCTCGCAGTGAAATGGACGTACACGACCCACGGCGACGTCTCCGCGATCCCCGCCGTCGTGAACGGCGCTGTCTACTTTCCCGACTGGGGCGGCTATCTGAACAAGGTCGACGCGGCCACGGGCGCGCCGATCTGGTCCCACCTGATCTCCGACTACGACGGGCAACCGAACTCCGTCGCGCGTGCGGCTCCCGCTGTCGTCGGCAACACCATCTACCTGGGCGATCAGGGTTCGCAACCGACCTCCTCCGGAGGCGGCAAGCTCTCGGCGATCGACGCGACGACCGGCGACCCGATCTGGACGACGGCGGTCGACTCGCATCCGTACGCGATCCTCACGTCAGGCCCGCTCGTCTACAACGGCGTGGTCTACCAGGGCGTGGCATCGTCGGAGGAAGGCGCGGCCGCCAACGGCGCCTACCCGTGCTGCACCTTCCGCGGCAGCATCGTCGCCGTCAGCGCCTCGACCGGCGCCGTGCTCTGGAAGACGTACATGGTTCCGGACAACGGTGGGGTTCCGTGCCAGACGCAGAACCCGATCAGCGGCTGCGGGTACAGCGGTGGTGCGATCTGGGGCACGACTCCGGCGGTCGATCCGGCCACGAACACGTTGTTCGTGACGACCGGCAACAACTACACGGTCCCGGACAGCGTGAAGACCTGCCAGAGCAACGGCAACCCTGCCTCGGCGTGCCTCGATCCGAACGACCACGTCGATGCGGTGGTGGCGCTCGACGCCAGCACTGGTGCGATCAAGTGGGCGACGGGCGTACAGGGCTTCGACGACTGGAACACGGCCTGCATCCCCGGCTTCGGCTCGCCGAACAACTGCCCGAGCCAGGCTGGGCCGGACTACGACTTCGGCTCAGGCCCGAACCTGTTCACGATCAAGAACGCGAAAGGCCAACGCCAGCTCGTGGTCGGAGCCGGGCAGAAGAGCGGCCAGTACTGGGCCCTGGACGCGGCGACCGGCGCGATCCTCTGGAGCCAGGCCGCCGGGCCCGGCTCGACCCTGGGCGGGATCGAGTGGGGGCCGGCAACGGACGGCAAGCGGATCTATATCGCGGAGGAGAACTTCAACGGCGTTCCGTACACCATCCCGTCGGGCCAGACGATCACCTCCGGCTCATGGGCGGCGATCGATCCGGCGACCGGCCGTGTCCTCTGGCAGACGCCGGATCCGTCGCACAACCTGTTCGGCGGCGGAAATGCGCTCGGGCCCGTCTCGGTGGCGAACGGCGTTCTTTACGCGCCATCGATGAGCGGGCACGTCTACGCGCTCGACGCCGCGAACGGGCGCTTCCTCTGGGACTACCAGACGGCCGGCGCGGCGATCAGCGGCGCCTCGGTCGTCAACGGGACGGTCTACTGGGGTGACGGCTACACCCACCTCGGGATTCCGGGCTGGAACGGCAGCACGACGTTCTACGCGTTCTCTCTGCGCGGCAAGTAGCGCGCTGTCAGCAGCGGGGGAGCCAGGCGCATCCTGGCTCCCCCGAAGAGGTCAGCCCGCCAGCTGGCGCACGCGCGGTGCGAGATGTTCCGCAAGCGTTCGGTGCGCATCGGAATCGAGATGGATCGGATCTTCCTCGGAGTAGCGGACGCTGCCGTCGAGGTCGAGGAGCTCGGCTCCAACGGCACGCGCCGCCTCCGCGAAATGACCCCCGAGTCCCAGCGACTTCTCGGCGACCTTCTCGTACTCGGCTGCGTCGGGCCCGGTCGCGCGAATCGGAGGCGGGCAGACGAGGAGCACCGGCGGCATCGCGCCGTCCCGCCCGCACTCCGCGCTCCGGACGATCGGCACGAGGGACGCGCAGGCCTCGGCGACGTCGGAGCCCGAGAGGCAGTAGCGGTCGGCGAGATCGTTCGTGCCGAGGTAGATGATCACGAGGTCGAGCGGAGCATGCGTGCGGCAACACGGCAGGAGGTACGTGCGACCGCTGCGTCCGTCGACCCAGGGGTGCTCGAGCGTCGCCGTGCGCCCGTTGAGACCTTCCTCGATGACGTGGTAGCCCTCGCCGAGCAGCCTCTGCAGCACCCCCGGCCAGCGGACGTCGCGCGCGAAGCGCCCGCTCCCATCGGGCGGAGCGCCCCACGTGTTGGAATCGCCGAAGGCGAGGATCGTACGCTCGTCCACTGGCCGTTCAGGATAGTGCTTCGGGTCGCCAGAATTCGTCCTTGTGAGCCGGGCCGCTTACCATTTACCCGGCCAGATTGTGCGGAGAGGGGGAGGCTGTTCCGGCTCCTGGCGCTCGTCGCGGTGACCGTCGCGAGCGTGCTCGTTGCCGTGGCGCCAGGCTCGGCGGCGACGTCCTTCCAGCGCGGCGACCTGTTCGCCGCAGGCGGAATCGGCATCTACGACGGCAACGTGCAGTGGCTGCGGCCGACCGGGACGCCCGTGGCGATGCTCGACTCGGGCCTG
>JAWVFS010000270.1:0-5763 GCA_033855795.1 Solirubrobacteraceae bacterium
GGCCTCACCGTCGGTCAGGTGCGGGAGCGGCTGACCGCGTCCAACGTGCCCGGCGCCCCGGTGGTGCGCCTCACCGCGGAGGGCCCGACCCGCCGGGCCGCGATCGAGCTTGCGAGGGCGGGCAGCAGCGAAACGGCCGCGCAGGTGCGCACCTTGACCAGCTCAAAGAGCGAGGCCAGCCAGCTCCTCGCGCAGTACCAGGCCGATTCCGCCTCCGCCACGAGGGCCGCATCTCAAGTCGGCCAGCTCCGTGGCCAGCATGTGTCATCGCAAGTGATCGTCGCGGCACAGACGCGCGCCGATCTGGCGAGACTCCGCGCGAATACATCGGCGGCCCTCTACGGCCAGGCGCGCGCGAACGCGGGTGGCGCCGCGCAGGCGCACGTCCTCAGCTCGGCGGTGTCCGCGACGAGCGATCGCGGGTCCGTGATCGAGCAGCTCGTCCTCGTGGGAGCCCTCGCCGGCCTCGTGGCGGGGGGTGCACTGGCGACGTTACGAGAGCGCCGCCTGCTTGTGCGTCGGTGATGGCGAGGCTGGACGTCACCGCAGAGTGGCCCGCGCGGTTGACGGTGGTCCTCGCAGGTCTCGGGCTGCTGATCGGCCTCATCGGGGGCGTCCAGGCCTCGGGCGACGCCGTCTACGACGCCGCGATCGCGGTGATACTGATTCCGGTCTTCGTGACGATGGTCGTCGCGGTCGAGCCGTCGATCTCCGTAACGGCGGGACTTGGCCTTTCGATCTTCTCCGGCCGGTGGGATCAGTTGGGGATACCGATTGCGGCCGATCGGGCATTGCTCCTCGCCGGAGTGCTCGGGATCGCTCTACGTGGCGTCAACGACCCGCGGTACCGGCCGCGCTTTCGCCCGGTGCACGGCGTGCTGCTCGCCGCGGCGCTTTACGTAGTCGGGTCCGCGATGTTTGTCGGCACGCTGGATCAGCACGACGCTCTCTACGCTCTGCTCGATCGCTTTGGGCTGATCAGCTTCGCGCTCTTCTTCATCGCGCCGGTCGCGTTCGCGACGGACCGACAGCGATCCCATCTCCTCGTCGGACTCGTGCTGGTGGCCGCGTACCTCGGTATCACGGCGCTGTTCGAAGAGATCAATCTCAACCAGCTGGTCGTTCCCAGCTACATCACCGACCCCGGGGTCGGCACCCACTTCGGCCGCGCCCGCGGCCCGTTCGTTGAGGCTGCCGCCAATGGCTTGGCCCTATTCGCATGTGCTGTGGCCGCGACCATGGCGGCGGCCCGCTGGCGGCGTGGGGCGCGGGATATCGCGATCGTCGTCGGCATTCTCTGCCTTGCCGGCATCGTCTTCACGGTGACCCGGCAGGCGTGGCTTGGAGCTGCCGTCGGGTCTCTGCTCGGACTGGGTGCGACTCCTCGCCTCCGCGCTTACGCCTTACCGCTCATCGCCGGCGGCGTGCTCCTCGTCTTCGCATCGTTTGCGGCCATTCCCGGGCTGCAAGATCAGGCGGGCAACCGCGCCAATGATCAGAAGCCGGTCTGGGACCGCCTGAACTCCAACCGCGCGGGCGTTGCAATGGTCGCCGCCCGACCCGTGCTCGGTTTCGGATGGGGCAGGTTCCTGCAGGAGAGCGGGCCCTATTACAAGCAGGCCGAGACGTATCCGCTGACCATCGTGCCCGCCCTGCACAGCGTCTTCCTCTCGAACGCGGTCGAGCTCGGGCTGGTCGGCGCCCTGCTCTGGGCCGCGGCGCTGATGATGGCGGTGGGCGGCGCGGTCTTCCGGCGCGCTCCACCCGAGCTCGAGCCCTGGCGTCTGGGTTTGCTTGCGTACGCTTCCTGCTGGCTCGTGGTCTCGAACTTCACACCGCTGGGCTACACGTTCAGCAACTATCTGCTCTGGACCTGGGCGGGTCTGCTCGGCGCTGCCACCATCCGGCGGTCCACCGCCTAGCGGCCATGGCCCTGTTCGGTCCTCGACGACCCCGGATCGAGCGGCTGCGGCGCCGGGGCGACGTCGCCGGGCTCTGCGACGCATTGGCCTACCGCGACCCGGTGCGCATGCAGGACGGCGAAACGGCCGACCTGGGTGCGCCCGTGCGCCGACAGGCCATGGCGGCACTGAGGGAGATCGACGACGAGCGGGCGGTCGCTGGTGCGGTGGATGCGCTCGACGACGACGACGAGGAGGTGCGCCTCGAGGCGGTCCGCATGCTCCGGCAGCGCCGCGTCGCGGATCCGCTGATCGGCTGCCTGGTTCGCCCGTCCGCCGGCCTCCCGGAGCAGGTGCGCGCCGAGGTGCACGAGGCGCTTTACGAGATGAGCGGTCCCGGGCTCGGTGTCTCGTTCGCCCGACGGCTGATCCGGGACGGAGGCGAGGCGTGGATCGGCGACGACGACCGGAGATTCCTCGCAGCCCTGCTATCGAGCGCCCCAGCACCGGAGCGGCACGATCTCGCCCGTACCGCGGCCCAGGAGCTCGCCAGCGACGACGAGTCGAGGCGCGAGCGGGCGTTTCTCGTTCTCTCGGTCTTGGGTGACGTCGGCACCGAGGCCCTGCGCCAGGCACTCGGTCAACCGCAACGGGCCATGGCGGCGGCGGCGCTCGGACGCCTGCACGACTCCGGTGCGCTGCCCGCACTCGTCGACCTGCTCGGTGACGAGCAAGCGCCGGTTCGTGCGGCCGCCGCCCGGGCGTTGGGGGACATACGCGATCCGCGGGCGGTCGAGCGCCTGCTGGCGGCGTCGACCGACTCCGAATTCGTGGTGCGGGAGGCGGCGAACGAGGCGTTGGACCAGCTCGGCACGTCGGCCATCGTGTTCGCGGTCGCCGCCTTCGTGCAGCCGATCCTCACGGCGGGGACGGCGGCGCGGATCGAGCCGGCGCACGAAGCGACCGAGGCGCGCGTTACCGAGCTGCCGAGGGCACCGGCGCCGACGGAAACGCCGGCGTCAGCGCCTGCCGGCCGCCCGGCCGGCGCGTTCGACCGCCTGCGTCACGCCGCGCGCCGCGCCCGGGCTGGTTGGCAGGACGGTGAGGCCTAGCTCAGGGGCACTACTGCCCGCGGCGGCCGAGCACGTGCGGGGTCGTGCGAAGCAGGATCTTGATGTCGCTCCACAGCGACCAGTTGACGATGTACAGGTAGTCCATCGCCACCATTTCGTCGAGTGGCACACGAGCCGATCCCGCGATCTGCCAAGCGCCGGTCATACCCGGCGTCAGGTGCAGGCGGCGGCGGTGCCAGCCCTCCACGCGCTCGTCCTCGTCGACGACGAGCGGGCGCGGCCCGACCAGGCTCATCTCCCCTCGCAGCACGTTGAGCAGCTGGGGCAGCTCGTCCAGTGACGAGCGCCGCAGGAAACGTCCGGCGCGGGAGATGCGCGGGTCCTCGGAGATCTTGAACAGACCTTCAGCCTCGTTGAGGTGCAGCAGGTCGTCCTTGAGCTTGTCGGCGCCCTGAACCATCGTGCGGAACTTGACGATCGAGAAGCGTCGCCCATCACGCCCCACGCGGGTCTGCCTGAAGAGCACGGGGCCGCGGGAGGTCAGCTTGATCGCCAGCGCGGCCGCGGCGATCAGCGGCGCGCACACGATCAGCGTGAGCGCGGCGCCGATGACGTCCAGCGTGCGCTTGAGCAGACGGGAGGACCGTGACAGGCCGAACCGCCGGACGCCGAGGAGGGTGGAGCCGTGGATGTCGTCAAACTCGACTGCGGAGCCAACGACGTCGAGCAGTCGCGGCAGCACGCTGACCTTGATGCCGAGCGCCTTGAAGTAGCGCACCGCCTCGAGTACCTCGGCCGCGTTGGCGTCGGACTGCGCCACGATCACACGGTCGAAGTCGCTGACGCGCAGGTATTCGCCCAGCCGGGTACGCGCGTCGCTCGCGGAGGCGAACTGCTCGAAGGGGATCCAGGCCGCGAGGTCGGCGTCGAGCTCGCGGTGGCGTACCAACTTGGCCCGCAGGCGGTCGGCGCTGTCGAGGTCGCCGAGCAGGGCGCACCGCTCGGGCGGGCTCATCCGGCGTGCGACCAAGCGGGCGCCGGAGCGCGCGCAATGCGTGCCGACGAAGAGGAGGCTCCACATCGTCACCAGCTCGACGGGATCGATCGGCTTCGTGGAGATCGCGCTCTGGATCAGCACGATCACGAGCGCGTAGATCGTGACCAGCTGGAACAGCGCCGGTGTCTCGTCCAGCGTGGTCTTGGCGATCACCAGCTCGTCGCGGTCGTAGAGCCCGATGGCCTTGGACGCGACGATCACGAGTGGGAGCACCGCGAACGCCCAAGGCTCCACGTCTCCGAAGACGATTGCGCAGATGAGGACCGCTGCGGCGGCCGCCAGCACGTCCGCGATCGCCAGCGCGCGGCGGAAGACAGCGTCGCGGCGGAGGGCGGCACGCGAGCCGGTGTCCTCGCCGAAGCCCACGCCGGCGCGCCGGCGGCGGTCGGTTCGCGCACGCGGGCGCGCCGACCGCCGCGGAAAGGAGAAGGGGAGCGCAGTCGTCGGCGACTCGCCCTCGGCCACGGCGGGGGCGAACTCGACGAAGGATCCTGCGGGCGGCGGCGGGTTCACGACTCAGCCCGTCCGGTTTCGGGGTGCGATCCGTTATGCGCGCCATCCGGTCGGCGCAAAGGGCGGTGCATCCGCTCCATCGGCCCTCCCTGTCGAGCCCTGCTGTCCGGCGGCGAGGCGCGGCAACCGTCCGGCTGCCCAACCTGCGGCCGTCGTCCGAGCCCCTGCCCGGACGCGGCACCCTAGCGAAGGCCTCTCGGAAATAAAAGTGGGAACTGCAGGGCGTTCAACACCCGCCGGGCCTCTGCGGCGAACGTCCGCTCAGACGTCCACTCCGCGGCCGCTCAACCAGTCCCGGACCGCATCGGGCGGGTCGCCCTTCCACTCCGCCCGCGCGGCGAGGCGCAGCACGTGCTCGGGGTCGCCGCGGACCTCGTCAGGGCGATAGGCGAGGTAGAGCGCGACCGCCGTCGCCATCATCACGGGGGGCTTCTCCAGCAGGACGTCGGCGCCCTCCTCCGCGATCGCGAGGCGCTCCTCGAGGTTCTCGACGGCCGTCACCGGCTCGTCGTCGTCCTCGAGCGCGACCTCGAAGTCGCCGAGGTCCGCGTCCTCGTCGTCCGGGTCGCAGATCGCGACCGCGCGCCGGACCAGCTCGGCGACGGTGAGGGGATTGGGCTGCTGTGCCACCCCTGCAGCCTAGCCGTGTCCGAGATCTGTCCATGGTTGCGTCGGCGGACCGGACCTGGGTAAGCCGTTGGCCTGGTTAACACGGAGGAGGCCAATGCTCATCACGCTCATCATCATCCTGGTGCTGCTCGCCCTCATCGGGGGCATCGCGGTGCATCCCCTGCTGTTCCTGGTTCTTCTACTCGCGCTGCTGCTGTTCGTGATGAACGGCCGCGGCCGCGCCGTCCCATAGGAGGTTCGTCATGGTGATGCTGGCTCGGATCGTCCGTATCGTGGCCGCGGTGGTCTGCGGGATCATCGCGCTCGCGGCCGTGTTCATCGTGCTCGACGCGAACGCGGCGAACTCGATCGTCTCGACCGTTCGCGACTGGGGGAAGACGCTCGCCGGCCCGTTCGACGGGATCTTCCACCTCAGCAGCGCGAAGTGGACGGTCGCTCTGAATTACGGGATCGCGATCATCGTCTACGGGATCGTGGCGGGACTGGTGGTGCGGGTGCTTGCGTCGGTGGGCGCGCCGCGCGAAAGGCGGATCGCCGCCTAGAGGCCGTCTCAAAACCCCCCGCGCACGCCTGGCGGCGGCGGATCTGC
>JAWVFS010000271.1:0-2751 GCA_033855795.1 Solirubrobacteraceae bacterium
CGTTTGTGCCAATACCCCGCATCCCGTCTTTGGATGCACCCGGTTGCAGCGTGAACACGGTCACGTCGTCGCCCGGGCGTGACCGGCGCCGGGCGCGCAGGAAGGTCGTCGGCTCGCGGACGCCGTAGCGCGGCGAGAGCCAGCCGTCCTCGACGGCGAAGGTGACGCCGCCGGCCTCGACCCTCAGCGACGCCGCCTCGAAGCGCGCGATGGCCCCGCCGTCGGTCACCTCGACCGTGCAGGGTGCCAGCGGGAAGGTCCATTCGAGCTCGTGCTCGCCCCGGCTCGAGATGGTGTCGGTGATGGTCACGGCCACCTCCGCGCCGTCGAGCGCCAGGCGACGCTCGTGGGTCGCCGGATCCTCGAGCGCCTCGAAGCCGTGGTGGCGGCCGGTGAACGCGGTCTCCTCCCCCTGGATCTCCCACGCCTCGGCCTCGGCCCGGGTCCGGTCGTCGAGGGCGAAGAGCCGGTCCCGGGAGAGCTCGTTCTGCTCGGCGCCGTCGATCCGAAGCGTGGCGTGGAAGCCGGTCGAGCGAAACGCGTTGCGCGCATTCGGGTCGGCCGTGTACAGGTAGGACCCCGGGTCCACGACGAGCGGATGGCCGCGCCAGGAGAGCTCGAAGGCCAGCTGGTCGTTGTGCGCGTGGCTGCCGAGCCCCCCGACTCCGACGTCCCCACAGCGGACGATCGCGTACAGGTCACCTCCGCGCAGCACGTAGAAGCCGCCCTCGGGGAGGGCGGTGCTCGTCGCGATCGGCTCGTATGAGCGCCCCGCCTGCGCGAAGAGGTGCAGGTGTGAACGGGGGTCGGCGGCGCCGTAGTCCCCGAGCGGCAGGAAGCGCCCGTCGTCGGCGTCCCCGACCTGGGGCGCGAGGCCGTCCGGGCGCGTGTAGGCGGCGACGAAGTCGAGCATGAGCTCCAGGCGCGCGCGGAAGCGGTCCGTCAGGGCGCCGGGGACGAGCGCGTCGGCCGCCTGGCCGCCGCAGACGAACAGCTCGGCGACGAGCCGGTGATAGGGGATGGATGCCTCGTGGTCGCAGCCGTCGGCGCGAACCTGGTGGTCCATCTCGGTGACGAGCTCGGCCGCCGCCCAGTCCGCCCAGGCGCGTCCCTCGGCGCCGGCGGAGAACAGCGCGGCGACCGGGAGCAGCCCCACGACGTCCGAGAGGTAGTGATTGCCCCGCTCCGGCGCCCACTCGAGATGGCCGCGGATGAACCGCCCGTGCAGGAGCAGGGAGCCGACGGCGCGCTCGAGCCATTGCGACCCGGCGGCGGCCTGCGCGCATAGTGCCAGCGCGGCGATCCAGTTCGCGGCCCGGATGGCCACGTCCATGGTGCACGCCCAGTTGGCGCCGAACTCGACCGGGTTGGACGCGATCCAGTCATCGAGCTGGGCGCCGATCTCGTCGAGGTAGCGCACCTCGCCGGTCAGGCGGTGGGCGCCGGCGAGCAGCGGGAGGTGCTGGAACCGCGACAGCTCCCACGGGACCTTGATGTCGGAGCCGTCGGGGTAGGAGATGGGCACGCTCGAGATGTGCTCGAGCGGCCAGCGGCGGCTGGTCTTGAAGTCGCGCTGCCAGTCGATCCGCTCGCCGAGGTCGGTCGAACCCGAGCCGAGCAGGTCGAAGCGATGCGCGACCACGTCGTCGGCGCGCCGTAGGAGGTCGGCCCGTTCGCCGTCGTCCATCGCGTCGAGCCGGCGCTCGAACGCGGCCACCGTCGGCATCGCGTCGAGCACCGGGCCACGCAGCGCGGCGGCAGCCGAGCGGCCGCCGAGCGCCGTCCGCACCGCGCCCGCGCTCGCGCGCAGCGGACGGCGCCGCAGGCGCTCCCGGCGCAGGCGCTCCAACGGGCCGCGGACGAGCAGGCGCAGCGCGGCGGCGGTCCCGGCGGCCGGGCCCATTCGGCGCCACTGGGCCAGGCCCTCTCGCAGGGTCAAGCCAGCACGCGCCCGGCGATCCAGTAGTCGTGCCAGGCGCTCACGTTGTAGATGTTCCAGAGGTGGAAGCTCCAGTTCACCGGGCCGGTCCGGTGTGCGTCCCACATCTCGTCCAGGCGGTCGTAGTCGAGCAGGCCGCGCTCGGCGAGCGAGGACCGCTTGATCTGGTCCTGGGCCCGGCGCCCGAGATCGCCCTGGAACCACTCCGCCACCGGCGCGCCGAAGCCCTGCTTCTTGCGGTAGACGATGTCGTGGGGCAGCAGGCCGTCGACGGCCGACTTCAGGAGGTACTTGCCGACGCCGTCGCGCACCTTCATCTCCGGTGGCAGCGCCGTCGCGAACTGGACGAGGTCCTGGTCGAGGAAGGGCACGCGTGACTCGACCGAGGTGGCCATGGTCATCTTGTCGACGCGCATGAGGAGGAGCTCGGCGAGGCGCAGCTTCAGCTCCAGGTAGGTCATCTTCTGGAGCAGGTCGGCACCCGGCAGGTCCCGCTCCGCCTGGTCCCAGATCTCCTCCACGATGCCGTAGGAGTCCGGCGCGGAGCCGTTACTGCCGTCGGCCAGGACCCGGCTCTTGAGCTCGCCGCGGTAGGCGATGGCTCCGCCCCAGAACGGCAACCTGCCCTGGGCCGCCTCGACGATCGACTCGACGTGCACCTCGCCCCGCCCGACGCGCCGCGCCAGGCCGGTGGCAGCACGGCCGGACGCGCGGCGGAGTGGGCCGGGGACACGCTGGAAGGGCTCCCAGTAACGGCGCCGGAAGCGCGCCGCCTGGATGTAGGTGTCGTAGCCGTGGAAGATCTCGTCCGA
>JAWVFS010000272.1:0-3228 GCA_033855795.1 Solirubrobacteraceae bacterium
CTGCGGATCGACCACCCAGCGCCCCGATATGGCGGGCGTGCCGAGGGTCGGGCTGCGTGTCTCTGTGTCGGCGGTGATCGGCATCACCATTGATTCCCGCATCTCGCTCCTATCTCTTCGCCGCTACGCGGTTTGCCTCGGGGGACGGACCGTCGACCGGGCTCGAGCCGGCCACGATGCGGTCGATCCGCTCGAGCTCGTCGTCACTCAGCTCCAACCGGGCCGCCGCGACGCTGTCCTCGATGTGCCTGGGGTGGCGAGCGCCGACGAGGGCCGTGTCGACAGCCGGATTGGCGAGCACCCACGCGATCGCCAGCTGGGCGACCGAGCAGTCGAGGACCTCGTGCGCGAACTCGCGCAGCTCACGGGCGATCTTCAAGTTGCCCTCGAAGGCCTGGCCGTGGAAGTCGGGACTCTCGGCCCTCCAGTCGCCGGGGGCGAACGTCGTCTGCTCGGTCATGCCGCCCGTCAGGAGGCCGTGCGCCAGCGCCCCATAGACCAGTACGCCCACGTCGTACTCGAGGCAGTACGGCAGCCCGTCCTCCTCGACCTCACGGCGCAGCAGGCTGTACGGAGGCTGCAGCGTCTCCGCCGGGCGCGTGCTCGAGAACTCCGCCATCTGGGCCCGGTCGAAGTTCGACACCCCGACGTGCCGGATCTTCCCCTCCCAGACGAGCTCCTCGAGCGCCCCCGCGGTCTCGGCGAACGGGACCTCCGGGTCGGGCCAATGCACCTGGTACAGGTCGACGTGATCGACACCGAGGGCCCGCAGGCTCGCCTCCACTCCGGCGCGGAGCCAGCCGGGGCTCGAATCGCGAACGAGGCCATCGTCGCCGAGCCGCAGACCGCCCTTCGTCGCGATCACGACCTCGTCGCGGCGCGCGTCCAGATCGTCGCGGAGCGCCCGTCCGAGCAGCCGCTCCGAGGCGCCGAAGCCGTAGCCCTGCGCGGTGTCGAAGAGGTTGACGCCCAGATCGCGTGCGTGGCGAACGGCGGCGATCGCCTCTCGTTCGTCGAACTCGCCCCATTCACCGCCGAGCTGCCAGGCACCGAACGCGATCGGCGAAACCCGCAGCCCGCTCGTTCCAAGTCTGACCTCATCCATCCTGTTCTCCTTCCTCCAAGCCCTCTGTCGCGATGTGTGGACGTTAGTCAAGATATTGATAACTGTCAACTTCTTTATGGTCATGCGTCTGCCAGGCCGCTAGGATGGGGTCATGGCGCAGACCACCGAACGCAAGCGGAAGGGGCGGCCCAGGGCGCAGGACGCCCCGGTCACGGTCGAGCAAATCCTCAATGCGGCATTCCGCGCATTCGCGACCTACGGCTACGACGGCGTGGCCGTGCGCACCCTCAACCGCGAGCTCGGCGTCAGCCACAACCTCATCCACCAACGCTTCGGCTCCAAGCAAGGCCTCTGGTACGCGGCCGTCGACCGGGCGTTCAGCCAGCAGATCACAGCGCTCGCGACCGGGTTCGACCCAACGCTCGACGACCCGCTCGACCAGCTCAACCACGCGATCCGGCGCTTCGTGCACTACAACGCCGAGCATCCCGAGCTGCTCGGCCTGATGAACATCGAAGCCCGCGTCGACAGCGAGCGGCTCGACTACATCTACGGCAACTACATCGCACCGGCGCTTTCGCCGCTCGGCCGGCTGCTCGACTACCTCCAGGAGAACGGACGCATTCGCCCGATCAGCCTACGAGCGCTCTTCTTCCTGATCGCCCACGGCGCCGCCGCCCCATTCACGCTCGCCCCGCTCGCGCGCCACTTCGACAACACCGACCCGCTCGACCCAGACGAGGTCGCCGAGCAAGCCGCGCTCACCGCCGACGTACTCACCAGCGGATTACGCCTCGACCCGCCCGGCCGTTAGCGGCGCCACCGAGCGGCGGTCTACGGGAGCTCGCGTCCGAGCCAGCCGCCGTAGAACCCCTCGACGTCGGGAAGGAAGTCGTGGACCACCGGGTATCCACCGGTGACCGCTTCGACCTCCAGCAGGCGGCCGGACTCCGGGCAGTAGAACTCGCGCAGCTCCATCCACTCGGGATCGCAGTGGGCCATCTTCGGGTAGACCTCGCCGAGGAGATCGTCGCTGTCGCGAACGAAGACGGCGGCGTGCATCTTCCAGTTCTCGTCGAAGCGGCAGAAGTCGTGGCCGGCCTCGCTCCGGATCACCAACTCCCCATCCGAGAGCCGGCGGACCACGTACAGGGCCTCGCCCAGCGGCAGCACGATCGGGTCGTTCCAATCCACCCGGTCCTGCAGGATCGATAGCCACTTGTCGAACCGGTCCGGGTCCTTGTAGCCCGACTGGATCTGCTTGACCTCGCGCCGCGAGAGCCTCTCGTCGAGCATCGCCTCGAGTGTCTCGCGCTCGAGCGTCTTCCCCACCGGCTTCGCCGGCTCGATGCTCGCGACGTGGGAGGAGGCCAAGAACTCGGCCGCCGACTCGGCGGGCGTCACCTTCCCCGGCTTCATTGCCAGGTCGGCCGGCAGCGTCGGCGTGGCCACCCCGAAGCTGAAGTCCTCGGGCAGGTCCCAGAATCCGCGGAACTCGGCCGCCCAGCGCGGCGAGAGCTTCATCGACTCCTCGTAGCCGACCTTGACCGGATCGATCAACTCGCCGGCGAGCACCCGCTCGCGCTCAGACGCCCACCAGTCACGCGCCGGCTGTGCGCGCTCGAGCCGCCGTGCACGAGCCGCGTCGCGGTCGGAGACGGCGTAGACGGCGTCGGCGAACTCCGCCTCGATGTGACCCTCGGCGACGTCGCGCTCGACCGCTTCCGCCGGCCGCTCAAGCGGGTCGCCCAGGCCGGCGGCGCCCTTCATCACGGAGTGGTAGAGGTCACCGGCCGCGAACGGCTCGAGCATGGTGAAGTTGTCGAGCTTCAGGTCGCGCTCGCCGCCGATCGCCTTCAGCGCCAGCTCGGAGAACGGCCCGTCGGCCACCGGATACGCCTCTCCCGCCTCGGCGAGCTCGGCCAGGTTGTTGTCGCGGATGTTGTGGATGTAGGCGACCGAGCCGGGGTAGCCGCCGAAGATCCCCTGCGAGGTGAAGAGACGCGAGGTGCCGAGGTTCTGGAGCTCCCAGAACGGCGTGTTCCAGATCATGTGCAGCGATTCGAACGAGGAGCCGCCGCGGTGGCGACCGCACCCGGCCGTGTTCGGCTTGATCCGCCGCGAGAGGTAGATCATCGGGCAGATCAGCTCCCACATCTCGA
>JAWVFS010000273.1:0-5547 GCA_033855795.1 Solirubrobacteraceae bacterium
CGCCGAGCTGGAGGGCCAGATGGGCGACCAGTCCGTCGGCGTCCAGGCGCGCATGATGTCCCAGGCCATGCGCAAGCTGGCCGGGAACCTCAACCGCGCCCAGACGCTGTGCCTGTTCACCAACCAGATCCGGGAGAAGATCGGCGTCATGTTCGGCTCGCCGGAGACCCAGCCCGGCGGGCGGGCGCTGAAGTTCTATGCCTCCCAGCGCCTGGACATCCGCCGCATCGAGACGCTCAAGGACGGCACCGAGGCGGTGGGCAACCGTGTGAAGGTCAAGGTGGTCAAGAACAAGGTCGCCGCGCCCTTCAAGATCGCCGAGTTCGACATCGAGTTCGGCAAGGGCATCTCGTCCTCGGGCTGCATCCTCGACCTCGGGCTCGAGCACAGCGTCGTGACGAAGTCCGGGTCGTTCTTCTCCTACGGCGACGAGCGCATCGGCCAGGGCCGCGCCAACGCCAAGGCCTACCTGGACGAGCACCCCGAGGTGACCAAGGAGATCGAGGCCAAGGTCTACGAGGCGCTGGGCCTCGACCGCGACCTCGTCAAGCCGATCGAGGGCGAGAAGCCCCCCGTGGCGCTGGCCGAGGCCGACGAGCCGGAGGAGAAGGCCGCCTGACGCAGGACGACGGCCTGGCCGAGGAGCTCGAGCGCGCGCTCGGGCTCGGCTACCGGTTCCTCGCCCATCGGGACCGGACGGAGGTCGAGATGCGCTCGCACCTGTCGGGTCGGGGCGTGCAGCCGGAGGTCGCCGACCAGGCCGTGGCCGAGCTGGTCGAGCAGGGCTACCTCGACGACGTGCGCTTCGCCCACCGCTTCGCCGAGGACAAGCGGACGCTCGACCACTGGGGCTCCGAGCGGATCGAGCGCCGCCTTCGCGAGTTGGGCATCGGACGGGCGCTCGCCGCCGAGGCCGCCGCCCCGGGGGAGGAGGGCGAGCTCGACGCCGCGGTGGCCCTGCTCGCGCGGCGCTTCCCCTCGCCGCCGCGCGATCAGCGCGACCTCAACCGCGCGCTCGGCCTGCTCATGCGCCGCGGCTACGAGCTCGAGCTAGCGCATGACGCGATCCAGGCGTACCGGCACGGCTAGGGCCCGGTCGGCGGGCTGACGCGCGGCGCCGGATCGACGTCACTGCGCGCTGGGGATGATCCGCCAGGTGTTCCGGGCGATCGATGCGCCTGCGAATCCGCGCACGAGGCTGAGCGCGCGCGGGTCGTAGACGATGTTGGTCTTGCTGGCGCCCGCGACGATCCCGCCGGGCCCGTCGACGATCACCGATCCCTGGATCTCGGCCGTGCCGCTCAGCGAGACGACCGCGCCGGATGAGTTCTGCTGGTTGACGGCGTAGACGACGCCGTAGAAGGTGGAGTTGCCGCCGAGCGCGTACGTGCCGTTGACGACGACGAGAAAGCCGGGCGTGGTCGCGCTGTTTCCCCCGCCGGACAGGTTGCAGGGCCCCTCGACGTACACGGGGGCGCCCTGCCAGGTCCCGGTGGAGGGGCTTGAGAGCTGCGCGGAGCTCGGGCACGTGCCCGACGCCCAGTAGGACCCGGCGTTCACGGCCTGCTGCTTGACGGCCTGGAGCTGGAGGGCGGTCAGGGTCGCCGCGCTCATGCTCGGGGTGACCGCTGCGGTGTCGGGTGAGACCTGGCCCTTGTCCGCGGCGTAGTTGAGGCAGGCGGAGGTGGACAGCCCGGCGCAGCGCACCACGACGTCCGCAGGCTGTGCTGCCGGCCCCGGCCTGGCCGAGGGGGGCTGCGCGTAGGCCCCCAGGGTGTCCACGATCACCTTGCGCCCCTGGTTGTTGGTCGAGAACCAGTTCCCCGCGACAGCACTTGCCGGGAACGGCATCGACACCTGCCCGCGGGTGACCAGCGCAACGACGGCCTGGGCTTGGCAGTTGGCGACGCCGGTGGCCCGCACCCACACCGCGCCGTTGCCGTTGAGGTCGTAGGGCGACCGGTCCTTGACCGTCGAGCCGTAGTACTGCTTGTCGGCGGTCCCCGTGCCGTCGTCTCGGATCGTGGTGGTCCAGGCGTCGGGGGGCGTGCCCGATGCACAGGGGCGCGAGCCGTAGTCGGCGCCCGTGTAGCTCGTCGCGAGCGACACGGGGTCGGGACACAGCGCGGAGGTCGCCGCGCTTGCGGAGCAGGTGGTGGGTCCAGGATTGGCGGCGGTGGGCCAGACGCGGTTGAGCTGGAAGACCTGGGCGTTGAGCGCCGCCTCGGAGAGATTGAACGCCGACTCGCGCGCGCGTTCGGTGGCCGAGAGTTTGTGCTGGGTATCCGTCAGCGCGAGGGCGCCGAGGCCCAGGGCCATCATCACCGCGGTCAGGATGATCGCCGCGATCAGCGCGCTGCCGGATTCGTCGGCGAGTGACCGTCTCATGGCATCGGCACCGTCTGCGTCTGCGTGTTGCTCAAGCCCCCGGGATCGGTGACCGTGAGGGTGAAGGTGTGGGTAGTTCCCGACGCGAGGTTGCCCTGGTCCAGTCGGTAGCCGGTCGCTCCCAGCACCGGCGATCCGTCCATCGCCCACGTGTACGACAGCACCTGACCGTCGGCGTCCGCCGACGCCGAGCCGTCGCACACGGCGTGTCCGTTGCTCCCGGGAGTGCAGGTGAGGCGGGCCGTGGGCGAGCGGTTGAGGTTGCGTAGGCTGACCGTGCTCTGCAGCCGGCTCTCGCCCGGCCGCGAGCCGGGTTTGACGTCCACCACGAGGTCGATCCCCACTCCCGCGATATCGCTCGGTGCAGCCCAGGAGACCGGGCTGAACGTGAACAGTGGGCGGCTCTGCCCGCCGATGACGTTGACGGCGTTGAGCACCTGCTGCTGATTGGCGTCCCAGCCGGTGCCGGGACAGGGCAGAGCGGTCGGCGCCGACGGGGGCGTGGCTGTCGTCCAGCGCTGCGTCTGCATCCAGACGGCCTCGTGGCTCGGGTCGGAGGCGTCGACGCAGTAGCGCGCGCGCATGAGTCCGTTCGTGTTGGCGCCCTGCGGCCCGACGGTCGCGTCGACGGTTTTGAATATGACGTCGTATGACCCGGCGCGCTCGAGCACACCGCCGCCGGCGGCGCTGCCGGCGCCGTTGCGCAGCAAGCGGGCCATCAGGTCGACGGCCCCCCGCGCCCGGTCCTGCGCGTCGGCGCGTGCGCGTTCCTTCTGCGAGTGGGTGTGGAACACCTCGAAAGCGCCCAGCACCGCCGTGAGGACGATGATGGACAGCGTCGCGGCTACGAGGGTCTCGATCAGCGTAAATCCCCGCTCGTTGCGGATCCGCGTCATGGGTGGACAGGGCCGACGAGGGCGGACTCGGCCAGGTTGCCGTTCACGGCGGTGACGTAGTACGTGTTGGTGGCGCCGCCGGTGTTGGTGTCGATGTAGCTGGTGTCCGTGCCGGCGCCGGCGGTGTCATAGCGCTGGGTGTAGTCGTAGCCGTTCCGGTAGATCCGATAGAAGGCCGGCGTGGTTCCGGTCGAGGCGGTCCAGTGCAGGGTGGTGGTTCCATCGGCGTTGGACGTCGCGGACAATCCGGTCGGGGCCGTTGGCGCCGCGAGCGCGCCGAACGGGACATCGACGCGCGAGCGGTTCGTCGTGCCGCCGTAATGCAGCGTGGTGCTCTTGCACACAGACGTGGCCGCCGGCCAGGCCAGGTCGAGGTTGAGCCGGTCTCCGGCGACGAGGCTCGTCACGCCCGTCGGGATGCTCCAGGTGTAGCTCTTGACCGAGGAGCTGGCGGGGATCGTCAGCGTGGCCGTCCCGAGGGTCGTCGTCCCGTTGCGCCGCAGCGCGGCCGTGACGTCACAGGGCTTGTTGCTGCCGTTGTCGAACCACGCGACCACCGTCGCCGGCCCGCTCGCCAGCGTGTCGCTGCTGGAGAGGGTGGTCGAGCAAAGGTTGATGTCGTTGGTCTGGTAGGTCGTCTCGGAGGACGCGCCGGCGTACCCCTCGACCATGTCCTGCACGGAGTTGGCGGCACCGCAGTTGCCGGCGTTGTTGGAGCTGCTCGCCTTGAAGTAGTACGACCGCGTGCTCGAGCCGACGACGTTGATCGTGGATTGCGGACCCTCCTTGACCACGCCTGAGGAGTCCCGGTAGAGGGCGGCCACCGCATATGTGCCCGCCACCGGCGAGAGGTCGACGCAGGACGTCGCCAGGCTCAGGGTCTGCGCGCTGGTGGGGCAGACGAGCGTCGATCCGCGATAGACGCGGTAGCCGAGCACGTTGCGTTCCGAGTTCGCCTGCCACTGAATCTCGGCGACCTGCTTGGCCACGCCGCTGACGTACACGGAGTTCAGCCCACCCATGAGCCCGGTGGGTCCAGCGGGGGCGAAACGGGCCAGACCGACAGTGAGGCTCGATGGCTGGCCGGTCACGCCCAGCGCGTCGACCGCCCGCGCCGCCACGTCGTAGTTCCCGTCCTTGAACCCCGCGATCGGCCAGGAGTAGTGCCACTGACTGTGGTTCGAATCGGCGGAGACGGCCGAGGCGGGCTGGTTGACGCCGTCGACTGAGAACACGACGTTCGCGGCCCCCGGAGCCGTCGCCGTGACGACGGCCGTGGTCGCGTTCGTCGTGATGACCGGGGCGCTCGGATTCGCCACACTCGGACTGTCAAGCGTGAGCCCGGTCACGGTCACGCCGACGGACCCACCCGCCGAGCTGAGGGTCTCGATCTCGGTGACCGAGTGGCTGCCGGCGTGCTCGCGCCACGTCACGGTCGCGACCACACGCTTGAAGTCCTCGGGTTGTGCGTCCGCGGTGCCGGTGGCGGTGCTGTCGGCGCAGAGCGGAAGGCCCGTGTGGCTCCCCGAGCCGTCCCGCGGATCGTCGAGCGAGCAGTCGCTCACGGCGATCGTGTACGTGAAGCCGCGGCGTACGACCGTCCAGCTCCCGGTGCTGGTGCTCGCGAGACCGGGCTGAGCCTGGAGCGTGGCGGGCAGCGTCGCCGGCTGGATCTGGGCGTAGGGCACCGCGCGGGCCTGCTCGAGCACCTCGCGTGCCGTGTTGGTGGCCCCCTCGCGCGCCCGTGCGCTGGCGTTGCCGGCATCGGCGACCTCCAGCATGGCGAACACGCCGAGTAGGCCGACGATCAGCAGGACGCTGGCGACGAGCGTCTCGACCAGGGTGAACCCCGCCTCGCCGCGACGGCAGGCGAAGTCCGATTCCCGCTGGCGGGAGCCGATTGGGCGCACACACTGGAGATCGGCGCCTCTACGGTCCGTCCCCATCCCCAAACCACCCTCCGTCGCGGGCTCGACTACCTCAAACCGTTGAGATTCGGCGGACCGCTCGACGGGCCGAGGGTGGCGAACCCGCGTTCGTTTGCGCGAGACGCGGTCGCGGTCTACGATCCCTAACAGCAAAAGACGGGCCCGCGAGGGCATGAAATTCCCGCAAACGAGCGACTTTCGAGTACCACCAGCCAATCGGATCGTGACGGCACGCCAACCCACCGACCCCGGCCCGAGGGGGCCGACTCCATCGACGCACACCAGTCCGTCGTAGCCGCGACATCCTGAAGCGGCGGCCACGGCCGCCGGCTGCT
>JAWVFS010000274.1:0-6437 GCA_033855795.1 Solirubrobacteraceae bacterium
CCTGGCGAAACGCGGCGAGCGAGAACGCGACCACCCGGCCGATCGACTTCGCGTACGTGGCGACGCGCATGGCGAGCCCCGTGTCGCCCGGCCAGTCCGGCGGCCAGCGCAGCGGCTGCAGCCCCCGAGACTCGGCCCGACGCTCGAGCTCGGCGCGGAAGATGTCGCGCTCCTCGGCGCACCGGAACGCGTCGAGCTCGCCCGCGCCCGGCAGCGCGGCCAGGTGGATCGGCTGCCACTCGGGGACGGCACCGAGCGCCTCGGCGGCGCGCTCCGCGGCGATGTACGCCTCGGGGCTGGCCAGGTCGAAGTAGAGGACGGGCTGGCTCACGGCCGTTACCCGTGGATCAACCAGCCGTCGGCCGCCCGGGCGGCCTCCATCACCGCTTCGGCCAGCGTGGGGTGGCCGTGGATCGTGTGCGCCAGCTCGGGGTAGCCGCCCTCGAGCTCCTTGGCGTTGACCAGCTCCTGGATCAGCTCGGTCGCCTTCGAGCCGATGATGTGACCCCCGAGGAGCTCGCCGTAGCGCTGGTCGCCGACGATCTTGACGAGGCCCTGGCGGTCGCCGTACACGGTGCCGCCGCCGACGGCGCCGTACTGAACCTTGCCGACCGTCACGTCGTGGCCCTCCTCGCGCGCCTCCGCCTCGGTCAGCCCGAACGAGGCCACGTTCGGCATGCAGAACGTGGCGCGCGGAACGTCGATGTAGGAGATTGGGTGGGTGTCCAGTCCCGCGGCGTCCTCGGCGGCGATCACGCCCTCGTCGGACGCCTTGTGGGCGAGCGCCGGGCCGTGCACGAGGTCCCCGATCGCGTACACGCCCGGGCGCGACGTGTGCATCGCGCCATCCACCTTGACCTGGCCGTTCTCGTCGAGCTCGATCCCGGCCTCGGCGAGTCCGAGCCCCTCCACATCGGGGCCGCGGCCGGTGGCGATGCACAGGTACTCGGCCTCGCCGGATTGACCGTCGCCGTACTTGAAGGTGACGGATCCCTCCCCGGGCGTGACGTCCTGCACGAGGGTCCCCGTGTGGACGGTGATCCCCTGCTTCTTGAAGCCACGTTCCGCGAGCTTGGAGATGTCGGCATCCTCGGTCGGCAGCACGCGGTCGAGTGCCTCGAACAGCGTCGTCTCGGTGCCGAGCCGCGCATAGGCCGAGGCGATCTCGGTGCCCGACGCGCCCGCGCCGATGATCGCGATGGAGCCCGGGAGCTCACCCATCAGCCAGGCGCCGGCCGTGTCGATCACCCGGCCGCCGAACTGCGTACCCGGGACCGGCCGGGCCACCGAGCCGGTCGCGAGCACGACCACCTTGGCCTCGAGCTCGCGGCCGTCGAAGTCGCCGCCGACCTTCACGTTGCCGTCGGCCGTGACCGCACCGTGCCCACTGATGACCTCGATGGAGTTCTTCTTGAACAGGCCGGCGACGCCGCCGGTCAGGGTCTTGATCACCTTGTCGCGGCGCGCGGCGACGCCGGCGAAGTCGACCTTGGGGTCTTTCACCTTGATGCCGAAGTCGTCGGCATCGCGGATCTCGGAGAGCACCTCGGCCGTTCGCAGCACCGCCTTGGCCGGGATGCACGCGTAGTTCAGGCAGCGCCCGCCGACCACGTCGTCCTTCTCCACGACGGCGGTCCGAAATCCCAGCTGAGCAGCGCGAATCGCAGCCACGTACCCGCCCGGTCCTGAGCCGATGACGATGCAATCGTAGGAGTCGGCCATCGGGGCCAGACTACCCAACGATGTCAGGCGGTCCCGGCGAGCAGCGGGGAGAGCCGCTCGACGATCCGCTCCGTGAGCGGCTGCGCGCGTTCGGTCACATAGTCGTAGCCGACGTACACGCCGTGGCCCTCGGCGATCAGGCGGTCGCCGACCTCCATCCGGAACTCCGTGCGGAAGCTCGAACGCTGCAGGTGCGAGGGCCGCACGCTCGTCCGGATCTCCTCGCCGTAATAGGCCGGCGCGCGGTAGGCGAGGTGCAGCTCGGCGAACACGACGGGGAACTCCTCGGGGTCGGTCGGGTCGTGCTCGGGGAACAGCGAGTGCATGAACGCGATCCGCGCGTCCTCGAAGAAGCGCACGAACGCCACGTTGTTGAGGTGGCGCATCGTGTCCACGTCCGCGTAGCGCACGCGGTCGACGTGGGTGAACGGCCAGCCGCTCACTGGGGCGGGCGGCGCTGGGGCATCTGGATGCGGGCCATGGCGCGCACGAGCTTGTAGAACAGCGGGCCGCAGATCGCGATGGTGACGAGGCACAGCGCCACCGCCTGCCAGTTCGACGCGACTGTCAGCGACAGAGCGGCGATTAGGATGCTCACGCCCAGCAGCGCCTCGAATCCCAGCACGGCCCAGTAGCGCGCCTGCCACATCCCCACCGCGGCCGCGACCATCAGCGCCGAGAAGGCCAGGACGCCGCCGATGGCCGGCTGCTTGCCGCCGACCTTCACGCCGGCGATCAGGAACACGATGTTGCCGATGGCGAGCGCGAGCGCGAGCGCCGCCGCGACCGTCACGGCGCCGGGCCGCTCGCCGGGGGCCAGCGGCTTCAGCCGGGCGCGCGCCTGGGCGTTGCGCTGCTCGCTGCGCGAAGGTCGCGAGGTTCGGCCGGGACGGGCCGGCTGCTCGGCCGCGCGCTCGCGCCGGCGGCTACGCTGCCCCAACGCCCGCCTCCGTCGCCGCGTCGAGCGCCGCACGCAGGGCACGGGCGGCGCCCTCCGGGTCGGAGGCCTCGGTGATCGCGCGGACGACCACGATCCGCCGCGCACCCGCATCCAGCACGGCCCCGACGTTGCCCGCGTCGAGGCCGCCGATGGCAAACCACGGCAGGCGCGCGGCGGACGCGGCGTGGCGGACCGGCTCCAGCCCGACGGCCGGACGCCCGGCCTTCGTCGGCGTTGCGTGGACCGGACCCACGCTGAAGTAGTCGACGCCGGAGCCCTGGGCCGCGTCGGCCTGTGCGGTGGTGTGGGTGGAGAGCCCGACGATCGCGTCGTCGCCGACGACCGCCCGCGCCCGAGCCGGGGCGTCGTCGTCCTGGCCGATGTGCACTCCGTCGGCGCCCGCGGCCGCGGCGAGGTCGGGGCGGTCGTTGACGATGAACAGCGCGTCGTGCTCGTCCGCCGCGCGGCGGAACTCGGCCGCCGCGGCGAGCACCGCATCTTCGTCGGCGTCCTT
Source organism: Solirubrobacteraceae bacterium (assembly GCA_033855795.1). Classification (GTDB taxonomy): domain Bacteria; phylum Actinomycetota; class Thermoleophilia; order Solirubrobacterales; family Solirubrobacteraceae; genus JALYZC01. The sequence continues at coordinate 3,177 of JAWVFS010000274.1, forward strand.
CTCGCGCAGCTGCACGATGTCGGCTCCGCCGGCCAATGCCGCGTGCAGGCCCGCGGCGCCGAAGGACGCGTCACAGACGAGGTACAGGCGCGCGCGCGCCAGTCGCTGGCGTCGATCGTCGCTCACGAACCGAAGTCTAAGAGCCTGTCTCGAGTTCGATCGCATAGACCTCGAGGCCCTGCGGCGTCCCCTTGCCGCGGAAGCGGCGCTTGCGGCGCATCGCGAAATCGGCCTCGTCCAGCTCGCTCCGCGCGGCCTCGGAGACGAGGACCTCGCCGCCCTTCGCCGCCTCCGCCACGCGGGCGGCGATGTTGACATCGACGCCCACGTAGTCGCCGCCGATCTTGCGGGGCCGTCCGCTGTGCAGGCCGGCGCGCAGCTGCGGGCGGTACCCGCCGACCTCGAGCTTGCCGACCGCGGCGCAGGCCCCTTGGGCGGCGCGTGCGGCCGCGGCGGGCTCCGAGAAGACGGCCATCAGCCCGTCGCCGAGACGCTTGACCACCTGGCCGCCGGCGTCCTCGATCGGCCGCTCGGTGGCGCTCGCCACCTCGCGCAGCAGCGCCAGCACCGCGTCGTCCCCGGCATCCAGCGCCCATTTCGAGAAATCGACCAGGTCGGTGAACAAAATCGTGACCTCCACCGGCCCGCGGCCGCGCCCCTGCGCTTCCGCCATCGCCTGCCAGACCTGAAGCGCCCCCAGACCCAGCTCCCGCGCCACGCTCGGGCGCTGCTCGCCGAGCGCGGCGAGCCGGCGCGCGAGCACGCTCGAGGCCTCCTCGCCGCCGGTGGACAGGGGGTCGCCACCGAGGTCGCGGTCGCCGGGAAGCAGCCCACGGGCAAGCCGCGCCACGCTCAGCAGCCGCGGCTCCCGGTCGACCCGCTGCGCGCCGCGCGCGAGCTTCGTCCGCGGGTCGCGCTCCGACCGTTCCGACACCTGCCGATCCGGTTGCTCCTCGTCCGGCACCCCCGAAGCTTATGGGCCGCCGCGGTACGATGAGGGTCCTACGGGAGCCCGGCATCCGGGCTGAGAGGGCGGCGTTCTCGCCGCCGACCGTCTGAACCTGATCCGGGTCATGCCGGCGCAGGGAGGTGTCGTGTCGTCAGCGCAGCAGCAGTCCCCTGACCTCGCCGTCGTCGGCGGCGGAGTGATCGGCCTCGCCGTCGCCTGGCGGGCCGCGCAGCGCGGGCTGCGCACGGTGGTGCTCGAACGCGGCGGCATCGGGTCGGGCGCCTCCGGCGTCGCGGCCGGGATGCTGGCCCCGTCGTCGGAGGCGGCCTTCGGCGAGCAGCCGCTCCTCGCGCTCAACCTCGAGAGCGCCGGGCGCTGGCCCGCGTTCGCGGCCGAGCTGGCGGAGCGCAGCGGCGCGGATCCGGGCTACCGCCAGTGCGGCACGCTGCTGGCGGCGCGCGACGCCGACGCCGCCGCCGCGCTCGAGCGCGAGCTGGCCTTCCGCGAGTCGCTCGGGCTCGCGGTCGAGCGCCTGCTGCCCAGCCGCGCGCGGGACCTGGAGCCGGCCCTGGCCCCGACGGTGCGCGCCGCCGCCGCGGCGCCCGATGACCACGCCGTCGACCCCCGCCGCGTCCTAGACGCGCTCGCGGCGGCGCTGCGCACCGCTGGCGGGGAGCTGCGCGAGGGCGCCGAGGTGACGGAGCTCGAGACGAGCGGCGACCGCGCCACCGGCGTCCGGCTGGCCGGCGGCGAGCGGCTCGCCGCCGGGGCTGTCGTCATCGCGGCCGGCGCCTGGGCGGGCTCGCTCGCCGGCCTTCCGGACGGCGCCCGCCTGCCCGTACGCCCGGTCAAGGGCCAGCTTCTGCGCCTGCGCGATCCGGCGGGCCCCGGCCTGCTGGAGCGCGTGCTGCGGACGGAGGACTTCTACGTCGTGCCGCGCGGTGACGGCGGCTACGTCCTTGGGGCGACGGTGGAGGAGCGGGGGTTCGACGAAGCCGTCACCGCGGGCGGGCTGCACGACCTCCTGCGCGACGCCGTCGAGGTGGTGCCCGGCATCACGGAGCTCGAGTTCGAGGGGGCGCACGCGGGGCTGCGCCCGGGCACGCCCGACAACGCCCCGGCCATCGGACCCGCCGAGCTGGACGGGCTGCACTGGGCCGCGGGCCACTACCGGCACGGGATCCTGCTGGCGCCGCTCACCGCCGAGTTGGTCGTCGACGGCGTGACGGGCGCGCCGCCGCGCGCCGACGCCGCGCCCCTCAGTCCCCTGCGCTTCGGGGCCGCCGCGCGGGCGGAGGTGCCGGCGTGATCGTGCACGTCAACGGCGAGCCGACCGAGCTGGCGGAGGGTGCAACCGTGGCCGACGTCCTCGAGCGCCTCGAGGTCGACCGTCCACGGCGAGGCCTCGCGGTGGCCGTCGATGCCGAGGTCGTGCCCCGCTCGGAGTGGGACGCACGACCGCTCGGCGCGGGCGAGCGCGTCGAGGTGCTGAACGCCATCCAGGGAGGCTGAGCCCGTGGCCACTGAACCGCTCCAGACCGCGCTCGAGGACCCGCTCGTGATCGCCGGTCACGCCTTCCGCTCACGCCTGATTCTCGGCACCGGCGGCTTCCCGCGGTTGGAGGCGCTCGCCGACGCCATCCGCGCGAGCGGCACCGAGCTCGTGACGGTCGCGCTGCGGCGCATCGAACCCGGCCAGCGCGGCTCGATCGTGGACGTGATCGACGAGGCCGGCGTTCGGCTGCTGCCGAACACCGCAGGCTGTTACACGGCCCGCGACGCGGTGGCGACCGCGCGGCTCGCGCGCGAGGCGTTCGAGACGGACTGGATCAAGCTCGAGGTGATCGGCGACGAGCGCACGCTCCTGCCCGACGCGCCCGAGCTGCTCCGCGCTGTCGAGGAGCTGGTCGCCGACGGCTTCGTCGTACTCCCCTACACCAACGACGACCCGGTGCTCGGCCGCCGCCTCCAGGACGCGGGCTGCGCCGCCGTGATGCCGCTCGGCTCGCCGATCGGCAGCGGCATGGGTATCCGCAACCCGTACAACCTGTCGATTCTGCGCGAGCGCGTGTCCGTGCCGCTGGTCCTCGACGCGGGGGTGGGCACCGCGTCAGACGCGGCGCTGGCGATGGAGCTCGGCTGCGACGCCGTGCTGTGCGCGAGCGCGATCTCACGCGCCGAGGACCCCGAGACGATGGCCCGCGCGATCCGCCTCGGCGTGGAGGCGGGCCGCCTCGCGTTCCGCGCGGGACGCATCCCCCGCCGCCTCTACGCGCAGGCCTCGACGCCCGAGGAGGGCGCGGCCGAGTTCT
>JAWVFS010000275.1:0-9607 GCA_033855795.1 Solirubrobacteraceae bacterium
GACCCGGCGGCGACGGCCTGGGCGTGCATAAGAATGTAGCCATGCTTCCGGAGCAGGTTGACGCGGATGGGCACAGTCTCAAGCACCGATCGCGAGCTCGGTGAGGTCGTCGCGGCCCGATCAGTGACAGCGTCGCCCACGCGGGAATCTCGCACGCGACCCCGATGACATCGGCGCTCGAGTGCATCCACCCCGACGGTCCCGGCCGCCGCGTGAGCGTCCACGGAACCGGGCCGGCCGCCGGACTCGTGCCGGCGCCGTCGTCCGACGCCGCCGGCCCCCCGGACCTGGTGCTGCTGGCTCCATCGCGCGGCGAGCGCACCGACCGCGCCTGGTCAGAACGGGCCGCCCGCGTCGCCGCGACGGTGGCGAGCGACGGCCTCGTCGTGACGCCGCACACCTCCCGCCGGCTGCGAAGCCGACTCGTCGCGGCGGGCCTCGAGCCGGCGACCCGGCTGCTCCACGTTCCCGACCTCGCGCAGAGTCGGTACGTCTTCCCGCTGGGGGGCCCGGCGGCGCGATTCGCGCTCCGGCGTCTCGTTCCCCTGGGGCGCGCCAAGCGCGCGGCTGCCCGCGCCGTCGGGCTTCCGGGCGTTTCCGCGATCGTGCCGACGAGCGACGTCTTCCGGCGACGGGGCGCGCGACCCCTGTTCGACTGGCTCTCCGGAGTCGCTGCGCAAACCCAGCCCAGCACGGCGATCGTGTCGCGCAGCTGGCAGGCGCACGGCGCGACCGTGCTTCACCGGTTCGGCGCCGCCGAGACGCCGGACGCGGTCGTCAAGCTCGGGGGCGGCGCGGCGGAGGAGGCGCGGGCCCTGGACCTGCTGGGCGCCGAGGCCCGGAGCGCCGAGGTCGAGGTGCCGGCGATCGTGGCAACGGGCACGCGCGCGGGGCTTCCGCTGATCGTCGAGACCCCCGTGGCGGGCTCGCCGGCTTCCGGACCGGTCCGCGGATCGCCGGCCCGGGCCGCCCGGTTGCTGCGCGGCCTCTTCCGCTGGCTCGAGGCCTGGAACGCCGCGACCGCCGCCCCCCGGCCGTTCCGGCGCGCGGACGGCGAGCGCCTGCTCCTCGAGCCCGCTCTGCGCCTCGCGCCCGGGATGGCCCACGCCGACGCCCACCTCTTGCGGCTCGATCGCCTCATCGAGGCGTGCACCGACCGGCCCATCCCCTTCGTTGCCGCGCACAACGACCTCACCGCGGCGAACGTCATGGTCGACGAGAACGATCGGCTCGGGATCGTCGACTGGGAGCACGCGGCACCGGGCTGCCTTCCGCTCGGCGACCTCGCCTACGCGCTCGCCGACGTCGCGGCGGCCGTGGCCGGCTATCGCGACCGGCCGGAGGCGTTCGCCGCCTGCTTTGCGCCGGGCGGCGCGTTCGCCGGCCTGACCCGCGAGCTCCTGGACGGAGCCGCTCGGTCGCGTGGCATCGAGGCGCCGGCGGTCGAGCTGTGCCTTCACGCGTGCTGGCTCCGCCATGCCGACAACGAGCTGCGCAAGGTCGGCGGCGAGGGTGAGCGCCCCTTCCTGGCGATTCTGCAGCGTGCCGGCGACGAGGGCGTTCGGCCATGACCGAGCTGAGCATCGTCATCGCGACGTTCAACCGGACGAATGACCTCCGGCGCTGTCTCGACGCCATCGCGGGGCAGACCGCCCCCCCGGAGAGCTTCGAGGTCGTCGTCGTCGACGACGGTTCGACCGATGGCACGGCGGAGATGCTCGCCGAGTATGCGGCGCCGTTCCGGCTGCGCGTCGAGCGGCAGCCGAACCGGGGCCAGCCGGCGGCGCTGAACCGGGGTGCCGCCGCCGCGCAGGGCGTCCACTGCCTGTTCCTGGACGACGACATCGTCGCGGACCCGGAGCTGGTCGACGAGCACCTTCGCGCCCAGCGCGACACGGGCGGCGTGCTGGCGCTGGGAAAGCTGCGGCTCCGTCTCGTGCGAAGCGGTGGGGGGCTGGCGCGGTACTTCGCGGCCTGGTGGGAGAGCCACTACCGGCGCTTCGACGAGGGGTCGCGCGAACCGGACTTCTGGGCCTCCTACAGCGGCAACCTGTCCGCTCCCACGAGCGCGATCCGCACGGCGGGCGGCTTCGACGAGGAGCTGACCCGGAGCTTCGACGTCGAGCTCGCCTATCGTCTCGAGCGCGGCGGCTTGCGGATGGTCTATCTCCCGCGGGCCGGGGCCGAGCAGCGCTACTCGAAGGGCTTCCGCGCGCTCGTGCGCGACTTCGACCGGGCCGGCCTCGCGGCGCCGCTCCTCTACCGGCGCCATCCGGAGCTCCTGGGCTATGCGCCGCTGGGCGACTTCGCGCAGGGCGGGGCTCGGGCGGTGATGCTGCGGCGGCTCATGCTCTCGTTGCGCGTGCCGGTGTGGCCGCTGGCGATCATCGACCCGCTGTTCGCGCGCCGCCCGCCCGCCCGGCTCTACCGGTTCCTCCAGCTGTACTGCTTCTGGCGCGGCGTGAGGCTCGCGATCGACGACCGGGACACCTGGCGCCGGTTCACCCGCGGCACGGTCATCCTCATGTACCACGCGGTCGCCCGCGCCGGCGAGCGCGCGAGCCGCTACGTCGTGCCGGCCCGCCGCCTGCGCGCTCAGCTGGCCTGGCTCCGGCTGCGCCGGTACTCGATGCTCAGCCTGGACGAGTACGTCCGCCACCGGGAGGAGAACCGGCTGCCTCCGGCGAGATCGGTCGTGCTCACGTTCGACGACGGATACACCGACACCGCCGAGGTGGCGGTCCCGATGATCCGCCGCCGGGACATTCCGGCGACGGTCTTCGTCGTCAGCGGGGCGATGGGCGACGCAAATCGGTGGACGGGCACGGGTCCCCTGGCCGGCCGGCCGCTGTTCTCCTGGGACGGGGCGCGCGCTCTCCTCGGTGAAGGGATCGCGATCGGGGCGCACACGGTCTCGCACCCGCGGCTCACGGACGTCGACGGGGACCGCGCCGAGCGGGAGGTCGTGGACTCGCGCGCGCACCTCGAGCGGGAGCTCGGATCGCCGGTCCGTCATTTCGCGTATCCGTACGGGAAGACCTCACCTGAGATCGAGGAGCTGGTCGGCCGCGCCGGCTACTCCAGTGCCGGTGGGGTCCAGCCCGGAGCGAATGGTCCGGCCGTTCCCCTCCACGATCTGCGTCGCCTCGAGGTGCTGGGCACGTGGTCGCTGCCCCGATTCGCCGCTGCGGTCTGGCTTGGCCGGCCGCTGGACGGGGTCGGTAAGGGGAGAAACCGGTGACCACCGGCACGCCCCTGCGGATCCTCTTCCTGTCGATCGAGTACCCGCCGGAGAGCCCGAACGGCATCGGGTCCTATGTCGTGGAGGTCGCAGCCGCGCTCGCGCGCCGCGGCCACGAGGTGCACGTTCTCTCCTGCCTCCCCGACCAGGCGCGGCGGACATACCGGGACGGCGACGTCTGGGTTCATCGACGGCCCAGGCCTCGCCTGCGTGGCCTGGGCCGGGTGGTCCGCGGCGCGCGGACCGCTGAGCGCATCCGCCACGCGATCGCCTGCTGGCGCGAGACGCGTGGCCTGGGGATCGACTTCGACGTCGTGGAGAGCCCCGATTGGATGGCCGAGGGGCTCATCTTCGCTCTGGCCGGGAAGCCGCTCGTCGCCCACCTCCACACGCCGCTCGCCGTGACGGCCCACTACGGGAGCCGAGCCCGACCGCTCGATTCCCGGGCCGCCGCGCTCCTCGAGCGCCTGACGGTCGAGCGCGCTCGGCTCGTGACCGCGCCCTCGAGACTGCTGGCCGACGAGGTCGCGCGGCGTGGCTGGCTGAAGGGCAGGGAGGTTCGGATCATCCCGTATCCGATCGACGCCGGGCCCTGGGCCTTGGCGAACCCGGTGGCGTCAACCCCGCCGCGCGTTCTCTTCACCGGTCGTCTCGAGCCGCGCAAGGCGCCTGAGGTCCTCGTCGAGGCATCAGCGCGGCTGGCGGGAGACGTGGACGGGATCGAGGTGCTGCTGGCCGGACGCTCGGACGGGCGCCGGGACGGGAAGCCCTATGGCGAATGGCTCGCCGGCCGGATAGACGATCTCGGCGCGCCTTGCCGCCTGCTCGGCGAGGTGCCGCGCCCGGAGGTGGCCCGGCTGTTGTCGTCCAGCCGGGTGTTCGTGCTTCCCAGCCGGTTCGAGAACTTCCCCGTCGCGGCGCTGGAGGCCATGGCTGCCGGCCGCCCGGTGGTGTGCACGACTCACACCGGGCTCGCCGAGCTCGTGGAGGGATCGGGTGCCGGCGCGGCGGTTCCGCGCGACGATCCCGACGCCCTCGCCCGCGCGCTCCGCCCGTATCTCGCCGACGCCTCCGTGGCGGCGGAGGCCGGCGCGCGGGGGCAAGAGGTCATCCGGCGCACGTGCTCCCCGGACCGGATTGCCGAGGAGCGGGAGCGCTGCTACCTCGCGGTGGCGCGGGGTTCGACGGCCTGACATGGAGATCTCAGTCGTCGTCGTGACGCTGGGCCGAACACCGCTGCTGCAACGGTGCGTCGGGGCCATCGCGTCGGGCACACTGCGGCCGCGCGAGCTCGTCCTCGTGGACCAGGGGCCCCCGGGCCTCCAACCAAGGCTGCACGAATGGCTGGCCGGATCGGCCGTGGCGCTCGAGCACATCGATGTGCCGCCGATGGGCGTTTCCCGCGCGCGCAACATCGGCGCTGCGGCGGCAGCCGCGGACCACGTGGCCTTCACCGACGACGACTGCGTTCCGGACGCGGAATGGTTGGCCGCGCTCGCAGAAGCGGTCGAGGCGACCCCGGCCGACGGAGCCTCGGGGCGGGTCCTTCCCCTCGAGGACGACCGGCCCGGACGAATCGGCGTCTCGTCTCGCACCGACATGCGCGCCCGCTCGTTCCGGGGAGGAGGCGACACGCTGCCTTGGGAGGTGGGAACGGGCGGCAACATGCTCGTTCGTCGCACGGTCTTCGAGCGCGCCGGGGGCTTCGACGAGGAATTCGGCCCCGGCGCCCGCTTCCGCGCAGCGGAGGACGTCCAGTTGCTCGAGCGACTCCTCTCCGCGGGCGCCACGCTCGCCTACACGCCGCGCGCCGTCGTCCACCACGAGATGAAGACACGCTCGGACCGCCTCAGGCGCCGCCTGCCCTACGGCTTCGGGCTCGGCGCGCTGGTCGCCCGGGCCGCGCGCGATCGCCGGTCGCTGCTCGCCCGCCGCTACCTCGTCATGCAGGCGCGGTTGGCGGCCTCGGGCCTGCGATCGGGTTCCCCCCGCCGAAGCGTCGAGCCCGTGCTCTCGAGCCTGGGCTTCGTCGCCGGGTTGGGCGCCGGGAGCAGGCGCTAGCCCCGAGGCGCGGACGCGGGCTCGGCCTCGACCTTCCGGCCCGATCGGCGGCCGTCGAGGAGCCGGCGGTACAGCGCCTCGTACGCCCGGACCGAGGCGTCCCACGTCAGGTTCTCCTGGGCCCAAGCCCGCGCGCGCTCCTCGAGCCGCTTTCGCGCATTCCCGTCGTCGAGGAGCTCGGAGATCCGCGCCGCGAAGTCCTCGTCGGTGGTCGCCAGCCGGAGCTGGTCGCCGTCGGCGACGGCGAGCCCCTCCGCACCCCGGGGCGTCGCCACGACGGCTTTGCCGGCGGCGAGCGCGTCCACCACCTTCACGCGCATGCCGCCGCCCTCCCGAAGCGGGGCGACCACGACCGCCGCCCGCTGCAGAAGGGGGGAGAGGTCGGCGACCCATCCGGTGACCACGACGCCGGGGCGCTCGTCCTCGACGAGCTCGGGGGGCGGGTTGTCGCCGACCACGTACAGCACGCAGTCGGGATGCGTATTGCGAACGCGCGGGAAGATCGAAGTCACCAGCCGGCGGGCGGCGTCGGCGTTCGGGGCGTGGACGAAGTTGCCGACGAACAGGACGCTGCCGTCGGACTCGGCGGGGCGCGGGTCGCCTTCGAGCGAGCCCGCGCCGAAGGGGATCGCCACGACAGGGGTGGGCGCGGCAGCGGGCGCGAGCACGGCGCGGTCACGCTGCGTGAAGACGACGACGGCGTCCACCGCTCGGACGGCTCGGCGCCGGAGGCGTCGCCAGGCCTGTGCATCGAGGCGTCGCCCGAGCGCCCCGGCAGCGGCGGGCGCCCCCGCTTCGGGGTCGTGCTCCACCAGCACGCGTGATGCCGCGGAGGCGGCGAGGTCGGGCAGGTACTGGGCCATCGCTGTGTACTCGATCTGGACGACGTCCGGCCGGAAGCTCCGGATGAGCTCGTCGAGGCGCTCCCGGTAGGCCCTGACCCGGAGGTCGCTGCCCCAGAACGGCCGGCCGCGCAGGAGCGCCGCGGCCCGCCACCGGACGAAGCGGAGAGTGCGGGCGCCGGGGGCGTCCACATCCGGCCGCGGCACCTCCTCGAGCCGCTCGAGGCGCCCCCGGAGATCGTCGTCTGCCTGCGCGTCCGAGGAATGGCGCAGGCAGAGGACGGTGACCCGCATCTCGTCGGCGAGCCGCGCGACGAGCTGCGCGATCACCCGCGCCCCGCCGTGCGCGTCGAGCCGGGGCGGGAACGGCGCGAGCACGAGCAGCCGGAGCTGCTCCGACCTGTCCAGGCTCTCTGGCCTCTCCGGCTTCTCCGGTTCCGGCGCCGTCAATGCGCGGGCCGGCCCCCGGCGACGGATCACCACAAAGCCGGCGGCGATGAGGAGCTCGCTGGCGAGTCGCGCGCCGGCGAGCCCGGTCAGCGAGTCGGCGCTCGCGGCGATGATGCCGAAGACGGCCAGGACGGCAGCGGACGCAAACAGCACGGGAATCTCGTCGCGCTGGCGGCCCGCGCGCAGGACGTCGACGTGGAGCATGAGCGCTCCGAACCGGGTCACGATCACCGCGCCGAAGAGCAGGACGGCGCCCGTCAGGTTGGGCACCGGGCGGTCGAGAAGGAGGTGGAGGAAGGGTTGGGCCAGGAGGACGAAGACGATCGCCACGACGACCCCGAGCACCATGGTGAGCGGGCGCCAGGACCGCCCGAGCCGACCCGAGCCCGCGTGCTCGTCGGGGTTCGCGCCGCCGAAGAGGGACCAGGACAGGGCCTCGGCGGACAGAAGGGTCGAGTACGCAGTGCGCAGGAGCGGTGCGTACACGGCGGCGACCGCCAGCGCGCTGAAGAAGCCCACCGCGAGGATGTCGGCTTGGCCCTGGATGACGAACGCGACGGTCGCCAGCGCGAACGGAAGCTGGGCGCGAACGACCCCGGGGAGATGCTCGACGTCGCTCTGGGGGAGCCTGCGGATGACCACCATGCGGGCGACGAGTCCGGCGAAGCGGCCGATCAGCAGTGCGGCGAGCGCGGCCGTCAGGGCCGGGATCGCAAGAGCTCCCAGCAGCGCGATCGCTAGGACCAGCACCGACTCCCCCAGGGAGATGGGGATCTCGTAGTGAAGCTCCCCGGACGCGTTCATCGCGCCCGCGTAGCCGTAGGCGAGCGCGAGCGCGAACGGCAGCGGCGCGACCAAGAGCAGCACGGGATCGTGCCCGCCCAGCCCGGCGGCCCACAACGCGACGTACAGGACGCATCCGAGAAGGGCGGCCGTCAGCCGCAGCCGCCGCGTGGCGCGCAGCGGCGCTCCGTCCGTTGCGAACGTGACCTTGGGGATGGAGAGGGAGGTGGCGAGCCCGAGCTCGGCCAGCGCACCGCAGAGAAAGGCGGCGGCCGAGGCCAGCGCCAGGCGGCCGACGTCGTCGAGCGAGCCGGCGCGCGCGACCAGGAGGAGCAGGACGAACTGGACGAACGGAGGCGCAAGCTTGGCCACGCCCGCGCCCGTGAAGTGCAGGACTGGATGCCTCCGTCGGGCCATCGGCGACACATACTCGCGGGTCGCGGGGATGGGGCCGGCCCACGCGGCTGCCTGCCGCGTGTCGTTGGTTGATTGGCCGCAGCCCTGGTAGAAGCTAGGGCGTGCGTGCCGAAACCCGTCGGCCCCTCGGCCTGGATCTGGCTCTCGTCGCCCTCGGCGCGGCCACGATCCTCCTTGTCACATACGCGGCCGCGGCCCCACAAATCGGCCTGGCTGTGCTCCTTGGCCTCTGGCTCTACGTCGCCGCCGTCGCCGGCTTCCTCCGAGTGCCGCATGTGACGGTCGCAGCCACTGTCGTCCTGTTCGCACTGATCCCGTCGCTCAAGGTGTTCGTCGGCGATTGGGTCGGGGCGTTGAAGGACGTGGTCGTGGTCGGGGCCGTCTCCGCCGGGATCGTGCTGTGCGTGTCCGAGCGCCGGCTGCCCGACCGACGGATCCTGATCGCCGTCGGGCTGTTGCTCGGGCTCTACGTCGTCAACCTCGGTGGGGGTCATGGCGTCGCCTGGGCCCAGGGGGTGCGGCTGATCGCGGAGCCGCTCCTCCTTCTGCTCGTGGGCCTCGTGCTTCCCCAGCCGCGGCGGACATTCCGCTGGGCGCTCGGCGCGGTCGTGGCCGCCGCCTGTCTCGCCGCCGCGTTCGGACTACTCCAGCACGCGGTTGGCAAGTGGACGGTGGTGCACTGGGGCTACTCGTTCAGCAAGCAGGTGCGGACGACCAACCATCACCTTCGAAGCTTCGGAACCTTCGACGACCCGTTCGCCTATGCCGCGTTTCTTCTCTTCGGCATCGGCGTGCTCATGTTCTGGCTGCGCCGCGGGGCGCTCGTGTGGGCTGCGGGTGCGCTCATGCTCGCTGGGTTGGCCTTCTCGTACGTGCGCACGGCCGCGCTCGTGCTCGTCGCCTTCATCGGTCTGCTGCTCATCCGCAGAGGTCACGTGTCCGTCAGAACCCTCGCGATCGCCGCGACAGCCCTGGTGGCCGTGGTCGTGGTGGGCGTGCTGGTCCTCGGGGGCGCGCAGGGAACGCAGAGCATCACCCGGAGCGTGCCGACCAGCCACGGAGCGCGGTTCGAGACCGTGCGGTTCCACAACGTGGTCCTGAACGGCCGGCTCTCGGCGTGGAAGGCGGCGCTGGGCAACAGTCCTCGCGGGTGGATCCTCGGCCGCGGTGTCGGCAAGGTCGGCACGGCCGCGGAGCGCGCCACGTACACGGTAGAGCCGTCGAGTGGCGGGGGCGTGGACCCTGCGATCAGGCAGGCGGCCTGCCTTCGCGGCCAGCTGAAGTCATGTCCCGCCGATTCGGGCTATCTCGCGACGGTCGCCGACATCGGGATTGTCGGTCTCGTCGTGCTCCTCGCGCTCTTCGCCCGGCTCTTCGTGCTGAGCGCGAGGGCAGCGGTGCAGGGCTCCGGCGCGGGTTGGGTGGCGCTGGCGTTCCTTGCCGGCCTGTTGCTCGACGCTCTGACGCGCGCATCGTTCACCGGGTTCCCCACGGCCTTCCTCGGGCTGCTGCTGATCGGCATCGCGCTGGCGTCTGCGCGCGAGGAGGGCGAGTCTGAGCGTCTGGCGACGTCCTCCGCGACCTGAGGGCGGGCGGGCCCACACTCACAGCGCCGTCGATCAGGAGGCGGTGGCCTGCTGGTAGGCGGTGTAGGCGGGCTTGGCGGTGAAGTCGTTGTGGGTGAGCCCGAAGAAGTTTTCGCGGGTGGAGGTGTCGTTGGCTGATTGGTCGCGGCCCTGGTAGAAGAACAGGGGGCCGGCCCAGTCGTAGCTGCGGTAGAGCTGGTAGGCCTTGGTGAGCATGCTGGCCTGGG